>CAMLOF010000074.1 GCA_946481585.1 uncultured Macromonas sp.
TGCCAGGTAACGTGGTTACCGCTTCGGGGTACCAGGTGGCCCAGCCTGCACAAAAGGTGCCGACGGCTGCCACCAGTGTGGGTGACGTGCGCATTGAACGTGCGGGCAACCAGCGCTGGCTGGTGGTCAGCCGCCCGGCCGACCAGCTTTGGAGCCCCGTTCGTGACTTCTGGCAAGAAAACGGCTTCCTCCTGACGCTGGACCAGGAGAACCTGGGCGTGATGGAAACCGACTGGGCCGAAAACCGCGCCAAGCTGCCTCAAGACATCATCCGCTCCACCATCGGCAAGGTGTTCGACAGCCTTTACTCCACCGGCGAGCGCGACAAGTTCCGCACCCGTCTGGAACGTAATGCCAATGGCGGCACCGAGATCTACATCAGCCACCGCGGCATGATCGAGGTGTACGACAGTGCGCGCAAAGACACGACCGTGTGGCAGCCCCGCCCGGCTGATGTGGAACTGGAAGCAGAATTCCTGCGCCGCCTGATGGTCAAACTCGGCGTCAGCCAAGAACAGTCCAAGGCCCTGCTCGCCGCCGGCGCCACCGCCACTTCGTCCAAGGTCACGATGGTCAACAACCAACCCGTTGTGCAGATCAACGAAGGATTCGACCGCGCTTGGCGCCGCGTCGGCCTGGCACTTGATCGCACCGGCTTCACGGTGGAAGACCGCGATCGTGCGCAAGGCGTCTACTTTGTGCGTTACGTCGAGGCAGACGTGAACAAGGCGCCTGAAGCCAAGCCTGGATTCTTCAGCCGCCTGTTTGGCAGCTCCACGACCAAAGAGGCTACGCCCGTGCGTTACCGCATCAGCGTCAAGAGCAATGCAGACCAGACCACCGTCGCGGTGCTCAATGCCAGTGGCCAGCCGGAAACCTCCGCAACGGCCCAACGCATCGTGCAGGTCATTGCAGACGATCTGAAGTAACACCTCAGTCACCCGGTGCTGCCCGTCAAACGCAGCAGCACCGGGCACAAAAAAACCGCCTCAAAGAGGCGGTTTTTTTGTTGGAGAGAAAGCAGATTACTGCTTCTTCTCTTCCGGCTTTTGCTCAGCAGCGGGAGCAGCAGCGTCAGCGGCCGGAGCAGCGGGGGCTGCAGCAGGAGCAGCGGCGTCAGCAGCGGGGGCGGCAGGAGCAGCAGCAGGAGCTTCCACAGCAGGTGCGGGTGCAGGAGCAGCGGCTTCTTCTTTTTTACCGCATGCGGCCAGTGCCACAGCAGCCATCAGAGCGGCGATAACGAGCGACTTGTTCATTTGAGCGAAGGATGGGTAAGTATCCGGGAGTGTTTGAGCTTCACCGACACGACCCTCCCGAAGGGCCTCGCCAGTGAAACTGGTGCACCATTGTTGAAGATGTTTGCACCAGTTCGGCGCGAATCATAATCCGCAAAACGGTTCGGGTTAACCCTCACCGTGAATTTTTTTACAACAAGATGTTTCTGTCTCTTTTTAGCAACGACAGCTGCGCGAGTGCATTCAGAGCCCGCAGCATCAGTCATGCATCAGATGCAGCCACCCGGCATCGAACCAATCGGCGAGCAAGGCCTGCGCCTCAGGGCTTGCTCGCATGACTTTGGCTGCAGGCAAGCTACGCCCGTCAGCCAGCTCCCGCATCAGGCGGGCATCCTTGCCCGCAGCACGGAACGCCTCCCCGTTGATGAAAATGTGGTGCGCGTCGTACATCATCCGGGTCCGCCTGTCCAGCGTGATCGCACCAGCTTGCCAAGCCGCGTTCGGCTCCTCAAACCAGACACGAGGCTTGGGTTCAGTCATCACCTCACCCAGAGCACAGGCGAGCGACATGGGGTCTGCCACCATGCGCCGCATGCCTTCCTGGGCGAAGGCCAGCAAACCTTCGGGCATGGCGGCAGGCTGCGCCGTTGCCTCCTGGCTGGGGTCGCGGTAGAGCGTCTCGTCTTCGTATTCGTCTGCCAGGCGCAGCGCCAGTTCCCCCGCAAGCCCACCGCGTTGTGGCACCCTGAAGCCTACGGAGTAAGTCATGCACTCACCGCCTTCGGCAACGCCGTCATGCGCCCATTTGGGGGGCAGGTACAGCATGTCGCCCGGCTCCAGCACCCACTCCTGCTCCGGCTCAAAGTTGCTCAGAATCTTGAGAGGAACGCCTTCTTCCAACGTCAAGTCTTTCTGCCTGCCAATGCGCCAGCGGCGCTTGCCCTGGGCTTGCAGCAGAAACACATCGTAACTATCGAAATGCGGGCCAACGCCGCCCCCCTCGCTGGCCCAGGAAATCATCAGGTCATCAAGCCTGGCGTCGGGCACAAAGCGAAAGCTCTTCATCAAGTTGTGCACGGCATCCACGTGCAAATCCACCCCCTGCACAAGCAACGTCCAGTCTGGGCGCTTGAACGCCGGAAACGCGGAGCGGTTGAACGGTCCATGGCGCAACTGCCACGCGCCGCTGTCCTCGCGCACGATCAGCCTGGATTCAACGTCTTCACGCCCCGAGAGCGCAAACAGTTCTGGCCGAGACAAGAGCGGCTGAAAGCCGGGAATCGCCTGGCGAATCAGCAAGGGCTTTTTCTGCCAGTGCTTGCGCATGAACTGTTGAGGGGTAAGGCCGCCCAACAAGGCTAGCGGTTGGTTGGACACAGGGGGCTGCGCAGCGCCAGAGAGAGCATGGGCTTGAGAAGTCATGGGACAATTGTCCCCGATAAACCCGGGGGAACCGCCCCACCCAGCACCTGCAAAAGATGAACGATTCTTCCGACTCCAGCCGTCAAACGAACGAAGCTTCCATGGCCATCACGCCCCAGTGCGTTGTAGCGCTGACATGGACCTTACAGGACACCTTGGGTGAACTGCTTGACGAACTGGAGGAGCCAGTTGAGTTCCTGTTGGGCGGCAACGATCTACTGGCGAAAATCGAGGAAACCCTGCAGGGGCACCAAGTTGGTGATGTGCTGGAAATCCACCTAGAGCCAGAGCATGCCTTTGGTGACTTTGATGACCAATTGCTCTTCCTGGAGCCTCGGTCTGCTTTTCCGAAGGATCTGGAAGAAGGCATGGCCTTTGAGGGCCTACCCAAAGGCTGCAACACCGAAGCACCTGCAGACCGCGTGTACTTCGTGAGCGAGATATACCCCGACCACGTAGTGCTAGATGCCAACCACCCGTTGGCGGGCATAGCCCTGCGCTTGAAGTTGAAGGTGCACGCCGTGCGGGAAGCCACCGTTGAAGAGGTGGGCGCCGGTACCCTTGGCACCGGCTTTTTCAGGTTGGGCAGCTGAGGCCAAGCAGCCGCCCAGGGGTTGAAGGTCAGCCCCGGCCTGTGGAGCCGTACCCGCCCGCGCCGCGCTCGGTTGCGACGGAAAAGTCATCCACGATGTTGAACTGTGCCTGCACCACAGGCACGATCACCAACTGCGCAATGCGCTCCATGGGCTGGATGGTGAACGCTGTGTCACTGCGGTTCCACGCGCTCACCATCAGCTGCCCCTGGTAGTCACTGTCGATCAGGCCAACCAGGTTACCCAGAACGATGCCATGCTTGTGCCCAAGGCCCGAGCGAGGCAGGATGAGCGCCGCGTAACCCGCATCAGCCAAGTGGATAGCCATGCCCGTGGGCACCAGCTGCCAGGCATTGGGCTGGAGCGTCAGCGGTTCATCCAGGCAGGCCCGCAGGTCCAACCCTGCGCTGCCTGCCGTGGCGTAGGCCGGAAGCTGCTCTTTCAACCTCTCGTCGAGGATCTGCAAATCAACTCGCACGGCCCAGCCTCACTTCGAAGGTTTCTTCATGTCGTCCATGAGTGCCTTCATGGGATCCGGCTCCTCGCCCTCTGACGGGGCAGGCTGCGCCCCCTCTTCTGCAGGAGCAGCATCGCCAGACGCTTCCGGCTCGGTGCCTTCCTCCTCGGCAGCCTCTCCGGCAGGCGCCATGTCAAGCAGCATGTCAGTGACCTGAGACTCGTCGACCTTCTGTGCCTTTTCGATGCTCCCTGTGACCAGGCCAGGGTACATGATCACAACGGCAACCATGATCAACTGCAGCACGATGAACGCGATGGAGCCCTTGTAGATCTGTGCCGTGGTAACGGCGGGAATGCGCTGCTTGGTAACCGAATCGGTGTAGTCGTTGCGCGCTGCAACGCTGCGCAGATAGAACAGCGCAAAACCGAAAGGCGGCGTGAGGAAAGAGGTCTGCAGGTTCATTGCGATGATCACGCCAAACCAGATCAGATCGATACCGAGCTTGTCGGCCACCGGCGCCAGCAGCGGAATCACGATGAACGCGATCTCGAAGAAGTCGATGAACATGCCCAGGACGAACACCAGGATGTTCACCACGATCAGGAAGCCCAGCGCACCGCCAGGCATCTTGTCAAACAGGTGCTCCACCCAGATGTGGCCGTCGGCCGCGTTGAAGGTGAAGCTGAACACCGTCGAGCCGATCAGGATGAACAGCACGAAGATGGACAGCTTGGTGGTGTTCTCCAGCGCCTGCTTGAGCAGCGGCACGGACAGGCGCTTGCGAGAGCCAGCCATGATCAATGCGCCCAGCGCGCCCATGGCACCGCCTTCTGTAGGTGTAGCCACGCCCAGGAAGATCGTGCCCAGCACCAGGAAGATCAGCACCAGCGGCGGGATCAGCACAAAGGTCACCTGCTCTGCCAGACGAGACAGAAGGTTCATGCGGAACAGGCGGTTGAGCAATGCCAGACCAAGCGCCAGGAAAGAACCCACCGTGGTGGACATGATGATGATCTCATCGCCCGGCGCAGGCATCTCACGCCCGATCCATGGGTTGATGATGGATTCATGCACCTGCGCCCAAGCGTAGCTGGCCACGGCACACACCACAAGCAGCACAAACAAGGAGCGGTGGCCGCTGGAGCCGTTGTCCTCGGTGTAGATACGGGCCTCTTGAGGCAGAGCAGGAACCCACGCTGGCTTCACGACAGCCACCACAGCGACGAAGACGATATACAAGCCCACCAGCATCAGGCCAGGAATGAGTGCGCCAGAGTACATGTCGCCGACGGAACGGCCGAGCTGGTCGGCCAGCACGATCAACACCAGCGACGGGGGAATGGCCTGCGCCAACGTGCCGGAAGCTGTGATAACGCCTGTGGCAATCGTACGGTTGTAGCCGTAGCGCAGCATGATGGGCAGGGAGATCAGGCCCATGGAGATGACGGCGGCTGCCACCACACCCGTGGTTGCGGCCAACAGAGCACCCACCATGATGACCGCGACAGCCAAACCGCCGCGCACGGGGCCGAACACTTGGCCCACGGTTTCAAGCAGGTCTTCCGCCATTCGGCTTCGCTCAAGGATGATGCCCATGAGTGTGAAGAATGGAATGGCAAGCAAGGTGTCGTTCTGCATGATGCCGAACACACGCAGCGGCAAGGCCTGGAAAAGGTTGGACGGGAAAAGTCCAACCTCCATGCCAATCAAGCCGAAGAACAGACCTGTGGCAGCCAGCGAGAACGCTACGGGAAAGCCAGCCAGCAGGAAGAAAAGCAGGCCCGCGAACATGACGGGCACAAAGTTCTGAGACAGGAATTCGATCATGGTGGTCGCGCTCAGTGTTTTTGGGTTTGCGCGCCGGCAGATTCGGCGGCCTGATGTTCGGCCTCGGCAATTTCCTTGGCCAGCAACTCGGTCTCGCTCGGGCCAGTGTGCTCAAGCGGGTCGGGGCCGGCACAGAAAAGGAAGTTCAAGCGCTTGATCAGCTCGGAAACACCTTGCAGGAAAAGAATGGCAAAACCCAGCGGGATCAGGCCATAAACGGGCCAACGGATCAAACCGCCAGCATTGGACGACATCTCACCCGACTCCCAGGCCTGTATGAAAGTGGGCCAACCCAGGGTGCCCATCATCCAGCACAGAGGGAACAGGAATGCCACGATGCCAATGACGTCCACCCAGTTGCGACCACGCGCGCTGAACTTGCTGGACACGAAGTCGATACGAACGTGTGCATTGCGGAGAAAGGCATAACCGCCCCCCAGCATGAACACTGCGGCGAACAGGTACCACTGGATCTCCAACAAACTGTTGGAACTGGTGTTGAACACCTTGCGCACGATCGCATTGCCTGCGCTGATCAAGGTGGCAGCCAGAATCAGCCACATGGCCAGTTTGCCGATCATGTCATTGAAGGCATCGATCAGTTGTGAGAGTCTCATCAAGAACGGCATGTCTGCTCCGTCTGTTACGAAAAAAGCCCCGCATGAAGCGGGGCTCCATTCAGGGGTCACCGATATTACAGCTTCGCGCCTTGCATGTAACGGTCGAACGACGCCTCGGTGAAGCGGAACCACAGGTTGGCGTCCTTGCGGTAGTTGGCGTAGTCGGTGTAGATCTTCTTCCAGTTCGGGTTCTTGGCGCTCAGGTCAGCGTAGAGCTCGTTGGAAGCCTTGAACGCTGCGTCCATGACCGTCTTGGGGAAGGCCTGGATCTTGACGCCAGAAGCAGCCAACTGCTTGAGCGCCGTGGGGTTCAGGATGTCGTAACGCGCCTGCATGGTGGTATGTGCAATGGCTGCCGCGCATTCCACGATGGCTTTGTTTTCAGCAGACAGAGCGTTGTAGGCTGCGGTGTTGCAGTACAGAGTCAGCTGCGGGCCGCCTTCCCACCAGCCGGGGTAGTAGTAGTTCTTGGCCACTTTGTTGAAGCCCAGCTTCTGGTCGTCGTAAGGACCGACCCACTCGGCAGCGTCGATGGTGCCTTTTTCCAGTGCCTGGTAGATCTCGCCAGCCGGGATGCTTTGCGGCACACCGCCCAGGGCACCGTGGATCTTGCCCACGAAGCCGCCAAGGCGCATCTTCAGGCCCTTGAGGTCGGCCACGCCCTTGATTTCCTTGCGGAACCAGCCACCCATCTGGGCACCGGTGTTGCCCATGGGGAAGTTGACGATGTTGTACTGGGAGTAGAACTCGCGGAACAGCTTCATGCCGTTGCCTTCGTACTGCCACGCGGTCATCTGGCGGCTGTTGAGGCCGAAGGGAATGGCCGTGTCCAGAGCGAACGTGTCGTCCTTGCCGAAGAAGTAATACGGAGCGGTGTGCGCTGCCTCGATGGTGCCTTGCTGGATGGCGTCAACCACGCCGAAAGCAGGCACCAGTTCACCAGCCGGGTGCACCGTGACCTGGAACTTGCCGCCAGACATGGCCGTGACGTGCTTGGCAAACACCTCGGCCGCGCCGTAAATGGTGTCCAGCGCCTTGGGGAAGCTGGACGCCAAACGCCAACGCACTTGCGCCTGGGCGTGTACTGCGGGTGCGGCACCAGCGGCCAGGACACCGGCGATACCGGCGTTTTTGATCAGGGAACGACGATCCATTGTTGCTTGACTCCAAGTTGCAGTTGTCGAAGAGTGGAGCTTGCGCAGCCGCTGCGAGATTCAGCAAAACTGCCAAGACGCAGCGGATTTTACGGATCGACTGAGGGGCAAACCGGCGGGGTTTTCCCTCGGTTTGATGCGTTAGGCCTGAAATATTTTCAAGATCTTGAGGGCTTAATTCACGACCTTGAGTTGAGCAGGCGCGGCATTGATCAACGCCGCGAAACGCTCACGGACGCTGGCCTCGATTCCTGGCGCGTCGAGCCCCAGCATGGACAGCAGTTTGCCCGGGTCACCGTGCTCGATAAATCGATCGGGCAAGCCCAGGTTCAGCACCGGCAGAACCTTGCCATTCGCCTGCAAGGCTTCCAGCACAGCGCTGCCTGCGCCACCGGCAATAGCCCCCTCTTCAACCGTGACGATAGCGTCATGTTCGCTCGCCACCTTGTAGAGCAGGTCAAGGTCGAGCGGTTTGGCCCAGCGCATGTTGACGACGGTCGCGTTGAGTGCCTCGCCTGCCTGCAAGGCAGGGTAAAGCAAGGTACCGAAGGCCAGTATGGCCACACCCTTGCCCCGGCGGCGGATTTCGCCCTTGCCATACGGCAGGCTTTCTGGCCTGCCAGGCAACTGTGTACCGACACCAGCGCCGCGCGGGTAACGCACGGCCACGGGGTGGTTTTGCTCATAGGCGGTGGTAAGCAGGCGGTAGCACTCTGCCTCGTCAGCCGGGCAAGCGATCGCCATGTTGGGAATGCAACGCACGAACGGGATGTCGTAGGCGCCAGCGTGGGTGGCTCCGTCTGCCCCCACAATGCCAGCGCGGTCCAGCGCAAAGACCACGGGCAGGTTCTGCAATGCAACGTCGTGCACGAGTTGGTCGTATGCGCGCTGCAGGAAGGTGGAATAGATGGCCACCACCGGCTTGACGCCCTCACAGGCCATGCCCGCCGCAAAGGTGACCGCATGCTGCTCGGCAATGCCGACATCATGGTAACGGTCGGGGAAGCGCTGGTGGAATTCCACCATGCCCGAACCTTCGCGCATGGCGGGGGTGATGCCGACCAGCCGCTTGTCCTGCTCTGCCATGTCGCACAGCCACTGGCCGAACACCTGGCTGAAGGTGGGCTTGGCCGGTGTGGCGGGCTTTTGCAGGCCCACATTGGGGTCGAACTTGCCCGGGCCGTGGTAGGCAATCGGGTCGGCCTCGGCCAGCTTGTAGCCCTGCCCCTTTTTGGTGACCACATGCAGGAACTGCGGGCCTTCCAGGTGGCGGATGTTCTGCAACGTGGGGATAAGTGAGTCCAGGTCGTGCCCGTCGATGGGGCCGATGTAGTTGAACCCAAATTTCTCGAAAAGCGTGGCGGGAACGACCATGCCCTTGGCCTGCTCCTCCAGCCGCTTGGCCAGCTCGAACAGCGGCGGCGCCACGCTGAGCACCTGCTTGCCCACGTGCTTGGCGGCCGAATAGAAACGTCCACTCATCAACTGCGCCAGGTAGCGGTTGAGCGCCCCAACTGGCGGGCTGATGGACATGTCGTTGTCGTTGAGGATGACGAGCAGGCGGCAATCGGCCACGCCCGCGTTGTTCAGCGCCTCGAACGCCATGCCTGCGGTCATGGCCCCGTCACCGATGACGGCGATGGAGTGGCGAAGCTCGCCCTGCTGCTTGGCAGCCAGTGCCATTCCCAGCGCGGCGGAAATGCTGGTAGACGAATGCGCCGTACCGAAGGCGTCGTATTCGCTCTCGCTGCGCATGGGGAAGCCGCTGATGCCACCGAGCTGACGCAAGGTGGGCATCTGGTCGCGACGTCCGGTCAGGATCTTGTGCGGGTAGGTTTGGTGGCCCACGTCCCACACCACGCGGTCTTGCGGGGTATTGAAGACGTAATGCAAAGCCACCGTGAGCTCGACTGTGCCCAGGTTGGAGCTGAGGTGACCACCCGTCTTGGCCACGCTGTGCAGCAGGAATTCACGCAGCTCATCGGCCAGGGGGCGCAGCTGCTGGCGCGACAGGCGGCGCAGGTCGGCGGGGGAATTGATGGTGGAAAGCAGGCCACTCATGGTTCAGGTTCTCGGTTGCGGCGCGGCATCAATGGGTGCGGCGCACCACCCAATCGGCAATGGCGTGCAGGGCACGGGTGTCGGGCAGACCACTGGCGTCCAGCAAGGCGTGTGCTTCGTCCAGCAAGCCCTGCGCATAAGCTTGTGCGCCGTCCAGGCCCAGCAGCGATACGAATGTGGGTTTGTCCGCCGCAGCGTCCTTGCCAGCGGTCTTGCCCAAAGTGGCGGAGTCGGCGGTAACGTCAAGGATGTCGTCAACCACCTGGAAAGCCAGCCCCAGGGCGCGCCCATAGGCAGCCAACGCAGGCAGCGACTCGGGCCGGGCACCCGCTGCGGTAGCGCCCATGGTGACGCTGGCCAGCAAAAGAGCGCCCGTCTTGCGGCGGTGCATCTCTTCGAGCTGGCCTTGGCTGAGCACTTGGCCCACGCCAGCCAGGTCAATGGCCTGTCCGCCTGCCATGCCCTGGTGCCCAGCGGCAATGGCCAACTGGCGGCACAGCCGTGCCACCTGAACATCGCTCAAGCTGCCGTCGTCTGGGGTAAGTAGCTCAAAGGCCAGCGCCTGCAGAGCATCTCCAGCGAGCAGCGCCTGGGCTTCGCCGAATTTGACGTGCACGGTGGGCTTTCCACGGCGCAGGACGTCGTTGTCCATGCAGGGCATGTCGTCGTGCACCAGAGAGTAGGCATGCACCAATTCCAGGGCGCAGGCCGCGCGCATCGCAGCCTGCGCGGCGTTACCCTGCAACTCGCCACCGTTGACCGCCTCGGCAGCCGCGAGCACCAGCAAAGGCCGCAGGCGTTTGCCGCCATCCAGCACGGCGTAGCGCATGGCATCGCCCAAGCCAGCGGGCGCATCGGCGGGCACCCATTTTTCCAGCGCCCGCTCAACGCGTTCGAGTTGCGATTCGACCCAGGCAGAAAAATCCAACGCGCATTCCACGTTATGCATCATGCGCCTCCGGTCCAGTTCTTGAGCTCGCCGTTGTCCATCACCTGGATCTGCTGCTCCACGGCGTCGAGCTTGGCACGGCAGAACTGCAGCAGCACTGCACCGCGTTGGTAGGCGGTGAGCAGTTCGTCCAGCGGCAGTTGACCGGCGTCCAGGCGCGCCACCAGCGCCTCCAGCTCCTGGAGAGCAGCTTCATAGGTGGTGGGCAGTGGAACGGCGTCTTGCGACGCAGGGGACTTGGCCATGTGGAGAAGATTTGCGGAAAACGTGCGATTTTAGGCTTTTCCCTCCGTCTCGGAACTGACGGCAACGTACGGCCCCGCGCGACGCGAGTGCATGTGGGTTCGCGGTACTGGCATTTTCCGGGCGTCCTGCCACAATGGGTCTTCTGACCACCCCAGAAGGAGCGCGGCATGCCCCCACTCCCCAAGGCTAGCCAGCCATGAAGCGCCCTGCCATCTATAGCAGCGGGCGCACGCCTGCAGCCGCCCCCGTTGATGCGGCAGGGCTTGGTGTTGGCTCCAGCGCGCAAGAGGCACCTCCCCCGCCGGTGGATTCGCCCACACGTTCTGGATGGCGCACCCGGCTGGCCCGCTTTGCAGTGCATCCGGTTGCACTGTGGGCTGGCATGGCCCTGCTTGGCACGCTGTTGCTGCTGAATCTGTGGCGGGGCCCGGCGGGCAGTGGATCAATCACACAAAAAACCATTGATGACGCCGTGCTGCACACCCTGAATGAGAAGGTGCTGCCATCGCAGGTGGCGCGCGCCTACGAGGCGGTGCTGCCTTCGGTTGTCCGTGTAACGGGCTACGTCACCCACCCCAAGACGGGAGAGCAGATTGAACATGGCGTGGGAACGGGGGTTGTCATCGTGGACCGGGGGGTGATCCTGACCAATCTGCACGTGGCAGCGGGCGCCCAGACGCTGAAGGTGGAGTTCCACGACGGCACCGAAACCGCTGCCAGCCTGATCGGTGCCCAACCCGAGCACGATTTGGCGGTGTTGCAGGCCCACGAGGTGCCAGACGACCTTCAGCCCGCGACCATGATCTCGACCGCCGACCTGCTGCCCGGCGATCAGGTGGCCGCAGTGGGCTTTCCCTTTGGCATCGGCCCCTCCGTTTCGGCGGGTGTGGTGTCGGGGCTGCAACGCTCCTTCGAGTCGCCGGACGGCAAACAGTCCATGGACAACCTGATCCAGTTCGACGCCGCGGCCAACCCAGGCAATTCCGGCGGCCCGCTGGTGACCATGAGCGGAGAAGTGGTGGGCATCGTCACCGCCATCTACAACCC
>CAMLOF010000075.1 GCA_946481585.1 uncultured Macromonas sp.
GAGCCGCTTCTCCGAGTGGCGCTACGACAGCTACATCAGCGCAGTCAAGCTCTGATAAAAAAAAGCCGCCGAGGGTTTTGGCCCTCGGCGGCTTTTTGGCTATGGTGGTGGAGCTGGGGGGATTTGAACCCCCGTCCGCAAGCCTTCTTCGCGCAGTTCTACATGTGTAGCCGTCTGTTTTGAGTCTTACCCGACGCGCCGCGCAGCGGCACGCTGCGTGTCAGGCCAGCAACCTTGGATCTCGCTGGCGAACAAGTTGCCCGTTCGTCAGCCAGCCGATATGAATTCCCTTGCAGCCTGGACAGTCTTGCGACCGCCCTTGCCCAGCCTATCGGCCTGCTGTTGCAAGGCTCACCGGATTAAGCGGCGAGTGCGAAACGTTCGTCGTTTGCAGTTAGTTTTTTTCTGCGGTTTTACGAGGTGACAGAACCTCGACATGCCCTGCTGCGTGCCCGAACCCACGTCGAAACCAATGCAGCCCCTACAGTGACTTAGTTTAAGCCAATTCGAGAAAGTTCAAGAGCTCCAGCGGACTTTCTATTTGTGCGTCCGCCCCCCAGGCACTCACGTCATTGCGCAGCCCCAGGTAACCGTACAACGCCGCCACCGTGGGCATGCCTGCCGCTTTACCGGCCACAATGTCGCGCTCGTCGTCACCCACGTAGATGCAAGCGTGGGCAGGCACCCCAAGGCGCTGGGCTGCTTCCAGCAACGGCGCGGGGTGGGGCTTGGGGTGCGGCGTGGTGTCGCCGCCCACCACCGTGCCCGCACTGGAAAACAACGGCATGCCCGCCGTGAGCGGCAAGGCAAACCGCTCTGATTTGTTGGTCACAACGCCCCAACTCAAGCCCTCGGCACTCAAACGCGTCAGCATGGTGTCCACCATGTCAAACGGCTGCGTACGTTGGGTCATGCATGCCTGGTAGTTGTCGAAAAACTCGTCCCGGTAG
This sequence comes from uncultured Macromonas sp., assembly GCA_946481585.1. The sequence goes on from CAMLOF010000075.1 coordinate 951, forward strand.
CTCAGAAAGTCCGGGTGGTCAGGCGTCATGCCAAACGCCACATGGAGCATGCCACGCGCACCGGCTCCTGCCATGTGCCGATAGGTTTCCAGCGGCAAAGATGGCAACCCACGGCGTACACGCATCTGGTCAACCGCGTAGCCCAAGTCCGGGGCACTGTCGATCAAGGTGCCGTCCAGATCGAAAAGAACGGCTCGCACACCCGTAAAACGTGTCATGACTCAGCCTTGCGGGTAGCAATCAGGTAATTGACGCTGGTGTCTGAACTGAGCCAGTAACGCCGGGTCAGTGGGTTGTATTCCATGCCTCGTGCGCCCTGCAGATCGAGCCCTGCGCGCCTGCAATACGAAGCCAGTTCGCTTGGGCGAATGAACTTCGCGTACTCGTGCGTACCTTTGGGCAGCATTTGCAACACATACTCCGCGCCCACAATGGCAAACAGGAAGGACTTCGGGTTGCGGTTGATGGTGGAGAAAAACACCCAGCCGCCCGGCTTCACCAACGTGGCGCAGGCCTGCACCACGGAAGCAGGGTCTGGCACATGCTCCAGCATTTCCATGCAAGTCACCACGTCGAACTGGCCTGGCTGCTCTGCAGCCAAGTGTTCTGCGCTCACTTCACGGTAGGTGACGTTGGGGGTTGCGGCCTCCAAGGCATGCAATTGCGCCACCTTGAGTGCCTTGCCCGCCAGGTCTATGCCCAGCACCTGCGCCCCTTTACGCGCCATGGAGTCGGCCAGAATGCCGCCGCCACAGCCCACATCCAGCACCTTTTTGCCAGCAAGCGGGGCTTGGCGGTCTATCCAGTCCAGGCGCAACGGGTTGATTTGGTGGAGCGGGCGGAATTCGCTCTCGGGGTCCCACCAGCGGTGGGCCAACTCAGAAAACTTGGCCAGTTCGGCCGGGTCTGCATTGACGGTCTTGTCCATGCTGGCATTATCGCCGCAGGCAACAAAAAACCGCGCCGAGGCGCGGTTTCCTGTCATGTCCGGAGGGACTCGAAATCAGTTGGCGCGGGTGCCGACCACTTCGATTTCCACGCGACGGTTCTTGGCGCGGCCTGCCTTGGTGGCGTTGTCAGCCACGGGCTGGGCTTCGCCCTTGCCTTCGGTGTAAACGCGGTTGGCGTCGATGCCCTTGCTCACCAGGTAAGCTTTCACGGCTTCAGCGCGGCGCACGGACAGCTTCTGGTTGTAAGCGTCAGCACCAGTGGCGTCGGTGTGACCCACGGCGATGATCACTTCCAGGTTGATGCCCTTGACCTTGCCAGCCAGATCGTCCAGCTTGGCTTTGCCTTCGGGCTTCAGAACAGCCTTGTCGAAGTCGAAGAAAGCGTCGGCTGCGTAGGTCACCTTGGAAGCAGCAGCGGGAGCTGCGGCAGGTGCTGCGGCGGGAGCAGCAGCGGCAGGAGCCGGTGCGGGAGCAGCAGCAGGAGCAGGTGCGGGAGCAGCAGCTTGGGGAACGATAGCGCCGTCGCAGCCTTGGGCAGCGGTAGCAGGCGTCCAGTTGGCATTGCGCCAGCACAGTTCGTTGGTGCCGTTCTTCCAGACCAGGTCGCCGGTGCCATTGCGCCAGTTGTCAACGGTCTGGGCGCCAGCGGCGGTAGCCAGGGCGGCGGTTGCGAACAGCATCGCGACTTTATTCAGTTTCTTCATCGGTTTCCTCTTGGTGTTGGCGCAGATGACCTGCAAACTTTTTTAATGGCGTTCAAACAACGCCATACCGAGTGGTTCCATCATTCTGCCACAAGCCAAGTACCACCAAGCTGTCACTGGCTTGACTTGCACCACTTTGAGCCCAGCAATATGCCAGATGTTGCATGATGACCACAGCTTCAACATTCAACGCCTGTGCACTCGGTTGAGCGCATTTTTCACGCCTTCTGTTCTGCCAACTAAAATGATCGGTTGACCCGATATTTGCAAGGCGCCTCATGACCTCATTCGCCAAGGAAACCCTGCCCATCAGCCTCGAAGAGGAGATGCGGCGCAGCTACCTCGACTACGCGATGAGCGTGATCGTGGGGCGCGCCCTGCCCGATGCCAGGGACGGCTTGAAGCCCGTGCACCGTCGCGTGCTGTACGCGATGCACGAACTCAACAACGACTGGAACCGCCCCTATAAAAAGTCGGCGCGTATCGTCGGTGACGTCATCGGTAAATACCACCCACACGGCGACTCGGCGGTGTACGACACCATCGTGCGAATGGCGCAGGATTTCTCGCTGCGCCACATGCTGGTGGACGGCCAGGGCAACTTCGGTTCGGTGGACGGCGACAACGCTGCCGCCATGCGTTACACCGAAATCCGCCTGTCCAAGATCGCCCACGAAATGCTGGCCGACATCGACAAGGAAACGGTTGATTTCGGGCCCAACTACGACGGCAGCGAGAAGGAACCGCTGGTTCTGCCCACACGCCTGCCCAACCTGCTGGTCAACGGCTCGGCCGGTATTGCCGTGGGTATGGCAACCAACATTCCGCCCCACAACCTCAACGAGGTGGTGGACGCCTGCCTGCACATGCTCAAGCACCCGGATGCCTCCATCGACGACCTGATGGAGATCATCCCCGCGCCCGACTTCCCCACGGCCGGCATCATCTACGGCATCAACGGCGTGAAAGACGGTTACCGCACAGGCCGTGGCCGTGTGGTCATGCGCGCCAAGTGCCATTTCGAAGACATCGACAAGGGCCAGCGCCAGGCCATCATCGTTGACGAGATCCCCTACCAGGTCAACAAGAAGTCCCTGCTGGAGCGCATTGCCGAGTTGGTGCACGAGAAAAAGCTCGAAGGCATCAGCCACATCCAGGACGAGTCCGACAAGTCGGGCATGCGCGTGGTGATCGAACTCAAGCGCGGCGAGGTGCCTGAGGTCGTCCTCAACAACCTTTACAAGCAGACACAACTTCAGGACACCTTCGGCATCAACATGGTGGCGCTGGTGGACGGCCAGCCCAAGCTGTGCAACCTGAAGGACCTGATCGACATCTTCCTGCAGCACCGCCGCGAGGTGGTGACCCGCCGCACGGTGTTCCAGTTGCGCAAGGCGCGCGACCGCGGCCATGTGCTCGAAGGCCTGGCCGTGGCACTGGCCAACATCGACGAGTTCATCCGCATCATCCGCGAGTCCCCCACCCCGCCGGTGGCCAAGGCCGAGCTGATGACCCGCAGCTGGGACAGCCAACTGGTGCGCCAGATGCTGACGCGCGCCAAGGAAGACGGCTCGGTCGTCAACGCCGACGACTACCGCCCTGAAGGGCTGGAGCGCGAGTTCGGCATGCAGGCCGACGGCCTGTACCGCCTGAGCGAAACCCAGGCACAGGAAATTCTGCAGATGCGCCTGCAGCGCCTGACCGGCCTGGAGCAGGACAAGATCGTGGCCGAGTACAAGGAAGTCATGGCAGAGATCGACAATCTGCTCGACATTCTGTCCAAGCCCGAGCGCGTGTCGGCCATCATTGGCGACGAGCTGGTCGCCATCAAGACCGAATTCGGCCAGACCAAGCTGGGCGCACGCCGCAGCCTGATCGAGCAAAGCGCACAGGACCTGTCCACCGAAGACCTGATCACCCCCACCGACATGGTGGTGACACTGAGTCACAGCGGCTACATCAAGAGCCAGCCCTTGAGCGAATACCGCGCTCAAAAGCGTGGCGGCCGTGGCAAGCAGGCCACCGCCACCAAGGAAGACGACTGGATCGACCAGCTCTTCATTGCCAACACGCACGACTGGATCCTTTGCTTCAGCAACCGGGGCCGCCTTTACTGGCTCAAGGTGTGGGAAGTACCGTCCGGTTCGCGCGGCTCGCGGGGCCGCCCCATCGTCAACATGTTCCCGCTGCAGGAAGGCGAGAAGATCAACGTGGTGCTGCCGCTCACGGGCGAGTTCCGCAGCTTCCCCGAGGACCATTACGTCTTCATGGCCACCAGCATGGGCACGGTCAAGAAGACCTCGCTCGACCAGTTCAGCAACCCGCGCAAGGCTGGCATCATCGCCGTGGACCTGGACGAGGGCGACTATCTGATTGGCGCAGCACTGACCGATGGCCAGCACGACGTGATGCTGTTCAGCGACGGCGGCAAGGCTGTGCGCTTTGACGAAAACGACGTGCGCCCCATGGGCCGCAACGCACGAGGCGTGAAGGGCATGACGCTGGAAGACGGCCAGAGCGTGATTGCCATGTTGGTGGCCGAAGACGAGACACAAAGCGTGCTCACCGCCACCGAGAACGGCTACGGCAAGCGCACTTCCATCGTCGAATACACCCGCCATGGCCGTGGCACCAAGGGCATGATCGCCATCCAGCAAAGCGAACGCAACGGCAAGGTGGTGGCCGCCACGCTGGTGCATGCCGACGACGAGATCATGCTCATCACCGACACCGGCGTGCTGGTGCGTACCCGTGTGAGCGAGATTCGCGAACTCGGCCGTGCCACGCAGGGCGTGACGCTGATCTCCCTGGATGAAGGCGCCAAACTCAGCGGCCTGCAGCGCATCGTGGAAAACGACGCGAATGCCGATGCGGACACCGAAGCCACTGGCGACGACGCTGGTGAAGAACCCACTGCGAACTGATTTCATGACCCGCCCCTACAACTTTTCCGCAGGCCCTGCGGCCATGCCCGAAGACGTGCTGCGGCAAGCCGCCGCTGAGATGCTCGACTGGCATGGCAGTGGCATGAGCGTGATGGAGATGAGCCACCGCGGCAAGGAGTTCATCTCCATCTGCGAACAGGCTGAAGCAGACCTGCGTGAACTGCTGGCGGTGCCGTCGAATTACCGCGTGCTGTTCATGCAAGGCGGCGGCCTGGCGGAAAACGCCATCGTTCCCATGAACCTGGCGGGTCTGCGCCCATCACAGGCCATCGATTTCGTGGTCACAGGCAGTTGGAGCCAGAAGTCCGCCAAAGAAGGTCAGAAGTACGGCAATGCGCTGGTGGCAGCCAGCGGCGCCGACAACGGTTTCACAACGATTCCAGACGCAGCCACCTGGCAGTTGCGTGACGGCGCAAGCTACGTGCACCTGTGCAGCAACGAGACCATCCACGGCGTGGAGTTTCAGGAACTGCCCGACCTGCGTGCGCTGGGTTGCGATGCTCCGCTGGTCATCGATTTTTCCTCACACGTGCTTTCGCGCACGGTGGACTGGTCGCGCGTCGGCCTGGCTTTCGGTGGCGCACAGAAGAACATCGGCCCGGCCGGCGTTACGCTCGTTGTCGTGCGTGAAGACCTGCTCGGCCACGCCCTACCGGTCTGCCCCAGCGCGTTCGACTACAAGACCGTGGCCGACAACCGCTCGATGTACAACACGCCCCCCACGTACAGCATCTACATGGCGGGGCTCACGTTCCAATGGTTGAAGGCGCAGCAAGAAGGTGCGCTCACCGGCGTGGCCGCCATGGAGGCGCGCAACATCGCCAAGGCCAAGCTCCTGTACGACTTCATCGACGGTTCCCAGCTTTACGTAAACAACGTGGACAAGGCCTGCCGTTCACGCATGAACGTGCCTTTCCTGCTGCGTGACGAATCCCGCAACGATGCCTTCCTCGCACAAGCCAAGGCACGCGGCCTGCTGCAGCTCAAGGGCCACAAGTCGGTGGGAGGCATGCGCGCCAGCATCTACAACGCCATGCCACTGGCTGGCGTGCAGGCGCTGGTTGACTTCATGCGCGAATTCGAAAAAACACAGGCTTGACGGCCCGCCGCAGCCACGGAGACACAGCCCACATGACCGACCCGAAACCGGCCCCCACTGGCCCCGTGCAAAGCGAGGCGCTGGGTGCGCTGCGCGTGCAGATTGACACCATCGACCAGCAATTGCTGAGCCTGCTGAACCAACGTGCCTTGGTGGCCGAAAAGGTCGGCGAGATCAAGCGCGCCGAAGGCTCGCCCTTCTTCCGCCCAGACCGTGTGGCCCAGGTCATCGAAAAGATCCAGACCAACAACCAGGGCCCCTTGCTCAACCAGCACGTGGCCTCCATCTGGCGCGAGATCATGTCCGCCTGCCTGGCGTTGGAAGCGCCGCAGCGCGTGGCCGTGCTCGGCCCGCAAGGCACGTTCTGCGAGCAGGCAGCCATAGAGTTCTTCGGAAGCGCCGCCAACCTCATCTACTGCGCCAACTTTGACGAGGTGTTCCACGCCACCGCTGCAGGTACCGCTCAGTACGGCGTGGTGGGCATGGAAAACTCCACCGAAGGCGTGGTGGCCCGCTCACTCGACCTGTTCCTGCGCTCGCCAGTCCACGTGGTTGGTGAGGTTAGCCTGCTGGTGCGCCACAACCTGTTGCGCCAGGTGAATTCGCTGGACGGTGTCGAGGTCGTCATGGCCCACCCGCAAGCCCTGGCCCAGTGCCAGGGCTGGCTATCGACCCATCTGCCCAATGCAGAGCGGCGCGCGGTGTCCAGCAACGCCGAAGGAGCACGTCTGGCCGCCACCAACCCGGCCTGGGCCGGTATTGCCAGCGAACGGGCGGCTGCCCAGTTTGGCCTGCACATTGTCTCGCACGCCATTCAGGACGAAGCCTACAACCGCACCCGCTTTGCCATCATCTGCCTGCCGCAGACCATGGCCATGCCGCCCGCCTCCGGCAAGGACTGCACCAGCCTGGTCGTCTCGGTGCCCAACCGCCCGGGCGCGGTGCACGACTTGCTGGTGCCGCTCAAGAACCATGGCGTGTCCATGACGCGCTTCGAGTCCCGCCCGGCCAAATCCGGGCAGTGGGAGTACTACTTCTACATCGACATTGCGGGCCACCCGTCTCAGCCGCACGTGGCCACCGCGCTCAAAGAGCTGCAAAGCCTGTGCGCCTACTACAAGATCCTGGGTGCCTACCCGGTGACCGACTGACCCTGGCGCGGAGCACAGGCAGATGTTTGAACAACTCGGTCTGATCGGCTGCGGCCTGATGGGGGGCTCCTTCGCCCTGGCACTCAAACAGGCAGGTTTGGTCAAGCGCGTGGCGGGCTACAGCAAGTCGCCCAGCACCATGAAGCGCGCCCGCGAACTGGGCGTTATTGACGTGGAGGCGCCCTCCGCACTGTTGGCAGTGTCCGGCGCCGACATCGTGCTGCTGGCCGTCCCGGTGGCCGCCACGGAAGACACGTTCAAGGCCATGCGGCACCTAGTCGGCCCACAGACGCTGGTGATGGACGTGGGCTCCACCAAAACCGACGTGGTGGCCGCCGCACGTCGCGCACTGAAAGACCAGTTGGCCGGGTTCGTGCCTGCGCACCCGATCGCGGGCAAGGAGCGCGCCGGTGTCGATCACGCCGAAGCCTCGCTTTACCGTGGGCGGCAGGTCATTCTCACGCCGCTGCCCGAAACCGCTGCCGAGCAGGTGGACAAGGCACGCCATGTCTGGACCGCCTTGGGTAGCCAGGTGCGTCTTATGAGCCCCGAGGCGCACGACGCAGCCTACGCCACCGTCAGCCACCTGCCCCACTTGCTGGCCTTCGCGGCCATGAACGCCATCGAAGGGCAGGCGCAGGCCAGGGAGTTCCTGGAACTGGCCGGCCCCGGTTTCCGCGACTTCACCCGCATCGCCGCCAGCGACCCCAGCGTCTGGCGCGACATTCTCATCGCCAACCAGGCCGAGGTGCTTCGCCAGTCCGAACACTTCCGCGCAGCGCTCGATGCGCTTGAAGCCACCATGCGCTCCGGCAATGCCGAAGCCCTGCGCTCACTGATCCAGCGCGCGAGCGACGCCCGCGCCCAATGGCAGCTCCCTGGCGCCGACCCGGCATGCCAGACGCCACCCGCCCTCTGAATTCCACATGTACGCGACTCCCTTCCTCGACCTCCCTCCCCTGCGCAGCGCTGGCGGCACCGTCACCCTGCCGGGTTCCAAAAGCATTTCCAACCGCGTGCTGCTGCTGGCAGCGTTGAGCGAAGGCGAAACCACCATCCACGACCTGCTGGATTCGGACGACACCCGCGTCATGCTGGCGGCGCTTGATGTGCTCGGCTGCCAAGTGGAACGTCTGGGCGGTCAGAGCGTGAAGGTGCGAGGCCTGGGCGGTCAGCTGCCGGTGCGCAACGCCAAGCTGTTCCTGGGCAACGCGGGCACGGCCATGCGCCCACTCACCGCCGCGCTCGCGCTGCTGGCCTCCACGCACGGCGGCGACTTTGAGCTGAGCGGCATCGCGCGCATGCACGAGCGCCCCATCGGCGATTTGGTGGACGCGCTGCGCCAACTGGGCTGCCCTGTGCAGTGTCTGGGCAACGAAGGCTACCCGCCGCTGCGTCTGGGTCACGGTGCTTCGGCGGTGCTAAAACTCGATGAAGCCATCCGCGTGCGCGGCGATGTCTCCAGCCAGTTCCTCACAGCACTGCTGCTGGCCTTGCCGCTCGTCGCGCAGAACGATGTCGTCATCGAAGTGGTGGGCGAACTCATCTCCAAGCCCTACATCGAGATCACCCTGCAGTTGCTGCAACGCTTTGGCGTGGCCGTGCAACGCAATGGCTGGCAGCGCTTCATCATTCCCGCAGGCAGCCGCTACCGTTCACCCGGCAACATCCACGTGGAGGGCGACGCGTCCTCGGCCAGCTACTTCATCGCGCTCGGTGCGCTGGCACCCGCCAGTGCAGGGCAAGATGGCATCACCATCCAGGGCGTGGGCCTGTCGTCCATCCAGGGTGACATCCGCTTCGTGGAAGCCGCGCAAGCCATGGGGGCCGTGGTCACAGGCAGCGCCAACCAGTTGCACATCCGCCGCGGCGCCTGGCCGCTCAAGGCCATCGACCTGGACTGCAACCACATCCCCGACGCGGCCATGACCCTGGCCGTCATGGCACTCTATGCCGAAGGCACCACCACGCTGCGCAACATCGCCAGCTGGCGCGTGAAGGAAACCGACCGCATTGCCGCCATGGCTTGCGAACTGCGCAAGCTGGGCGCCACGATGGAAGAAGGGCCGGACTACATCCGCGTCACCCCGCCGCAAGCGTGGAAGGCCGCCAGCATCCACACCTACGACGACCACCGCGTGGCCATGTGCTTCTCGCTGGCCGCGTTCAACCCTGCGCGGCTGCCCGTTCGTATCGAAGACCCGAAATGCGTCGCCAAGACCTTCCCTGACTACTTCGAAGCACTCTTCACCGTCTGCCAGGCGGACGTCAACGACATTCCCGTCATCTGCATCGACGGCCCCACCGCATCGGGCAAGGGCACACTGGCGACAGAAGTGGCGGCCGCCCTGGGCTATGGCCTGCTCGACTCCGGCGTGCTTTACCGCCTGGTGGGACTGGCCGCTGAGCGCGCAGGCATCGCCACCGATGCCGCATCCCTTGCGCAACCCCAGACCGCCAACCGCCTGGGTGAACTCGCTGCCACGCTGCCCGTCAGCTTTGCTGCGGGCAAGGTGCTGCTGCAAGGCGAAGACGTGAGCGAAGCCGTGCGCACCGAAGCCGCAGGCATGGCGGCATCCCGAGTCTCCGCATTGCCACAGGTGCGCCGGGCGTTGCTGGAACTGCAGCACCGCTTCCGTACCCTGCCCGGCCTGGTGGCCGACGGGCGCGACATGGGCACCGTGATCTTCCCCGACGCCCCCCTAAAGGTCTTCCTGACCGCCAGTGCCGAAAAGCGGGCAGACCGCCGCCATAAGCAGTTGATTTCCAAGGGAATCCCTGCTAAACTTGCAGACCTTTTGGCTGACCTCAAGGCTCGTGACGAACGCGACATGTCGCGCAAGGACGCCCCCCTGAAGCCCGCCGAAGACGCCCACCAGTTGGACAACTCCGAGCAAACCATCGAGCAATCGGTGCAGCAGGTGTTGGACTGGTGGCAGGCAAAGCGCCCCTTCCAAGGGTCGTGAGCCAAAGCTCCCGCAAGGGAAACCGGCCCCAAAAGCCCCGCCGGGTGTTCTGTCACCCGCAGGCTCCAGGGTTATCAACCGCAACCCGCCTCGCCGCCAGGTGATGCGTCTTTGTACTTGCTACGCGCTCTCAACCATTCAGCCGGGTGCGTGGCCTAGGAAACTACATGTCTGAATCTTTTGCCGCCCTGTTTGAAGAATCGCTGAAGCGCGCCGAAATGCGCCCGGGCGAGGTCATCACCGCCGAAGTCGTTCGCGTCGAGCACAACCACGTGGTCGTCAACGCTGGCCTGAAGTCCGAAGCCTACGTGCCCATCAGCGAATTCAAGAACGACCAGGGCGAACTCGAAGTCCAAGTGGGTGACTTCGTGTCCGTGGCCGTGGAAGCCGTGGAAAACGGCTACGGCGACACCATCCTGTCCCGCGACAAGGCCAAGCGCCTGGCATCCTGGATGGCTCTGGAAAAGGCCCTGGAATCCGGCGACTTCGTCACCGGCACCACCGGCGCCAAGGTCAAGGGCGGCCTCAAGGTCATGGTCAACGGCATCAGCGCGTTCCTGCCCGGTTCGCTGGTTGACAGCCGTCCCACCAAGGACCTCACTCCCTACGAGAACAAGACCCTGGAATTCAAGGTCATCAAGCTGGACCGCAAGCGCAACAACGTGGTGCTGAGCCGCCGCGCCGTGGTCGAAGCCTCCATGGGCGAAGAGCGCGCCAAGCTGCTGGAAACCCTGAAAGAAGGCGCCATCGTCACCGGCGTGGTCAAGAACATCACCGAATACGGTGCGTTCGTGGACCTGGGCGGCATC
>CAMLOF010000076.1 GCA_946481585.1 uncultured Macromonas sp.
GCACCAGACGCTCCAGGAAGGGGGCAAAACCCACCTGTGCGACGAGTTGGCGAACACTGTTGACGCCCAGATAGTTGACCATAATTGCTCTCCGAATCTTCTGCAAAAGGTTGTGTTTACCTCCACACGGGAAGGCTTCAGAGCATTGTCTCGGGCCGTGATGCCAATGAAAAGACAGAAAACTGTGCAATTCTTTGGCAATAAGAAGCAAAATGTCAGTCATAACTGACTAATTGACCAAATGGACGACCTCGACCGCCAACTGATTGCAGAGCTGCGTGACAACGCGCGCCTTCCCGTGGCCACGCTGGCGCAGCGGTTGAAGGTGTCGCGTGGCACGGTGCAAAACCGCCTGAACAAGCTGGAGGCCGACGGCACCATCGTGGGTTACACGGTGCGGCTCAAACCCCAGGTGCAGGCCCAACGCATTCGCGCGTGGATGACGGTGGCCGTGGAGGGCAACCGCACAGACCTTGTGCTCAAGGCGTTGCGTGGCGACCCTGCCGTGGGTGCGTTGCACACCACCAATGGCCGCTGGGACATCGTGGCCGAGCTGGTGGCCGATTCGCTGGAAGACTTCGACCAGGTGCTGGGCCGCATCCGCTTGCTGGAAGGTATCTCCAACACCGAAACCAGCCTGCTGCTGTCCACCATCAAGTTGTGATCGGGTGTTATTTCTGCCACTACATCGTGATCTTGTGACGTGCCAAGCGCTCAGAATTCGCTAACATTGGCATGTCCCATTCTTTGGTCCCTGCGGGGTAGCGCATGCAGATCAAGATCCTCGGTTGCTCCGGTGCCATCGCCCAGCATGCGCGAACCACGTCGTTCCTGCTGGACGAGCACATCCTCATCGACGCGGGCACTGGCGTGGGTGATTTGACCGTGGAAGAGATGGCCCGCATCGAGCATGTCTTCCTGACCCACTCCCACCTGGACCACGTGGCCGCGCTGCCGCTGATGCTGGACACGATCTCCGGTCTTATCCAGCGCCCGCTGGTGGCCCACGCCCTGCCCGAGACGATTGCGGCCCTTCGCGCGCACATTTTCAACAGCACCATCTGGCCTGATTTTTCGGTGATTCCGTCGAAGGAAAACCCTTTCCTTCGGTTTGAACCCTTGCAGATTGGCGATGTGGTGGAGGTGTCTGGTCACCGTGTTGAAGTTTTGCCTGCGCGCCATACGGTGCCAGCCGTAGGCTACGCGGTGGACACGCCAGCCGGACAGTGGGTGTTCAGTGGTGATACATGCCTGTGTCCGGCATTCTGGCAGCGGGTGAATCAGTTGCCTGTGGCCATGCTGGTGATAGAGACGGCCTTCAGCGAACGGGAGTTGGACCTGGCTTTGCGTAGCCAGCATCTGAGCCCCAGCCTGTTGAGCGAGGCTCTGTCGCATTTCGACGCTAACCGTTTCGCCGGGGTGCCCATCGGCATCACCCACACCAAGCCCGCCGAGCACGCGCTCATTGAGCGGGAGTTGCGGGAACGGGGCCTGGAAGACCGCTACAACATCGTCTGGCTGGAGGCCGGTCAGGTTTTCGATCTCTGCGCCCCACGCTGACCGTTGGTTGGCACATAAAATGCTAGAAGTGGCTATCTCATGTGAGGTATGCCATGAAGCGTTCGCCCATACAGAGCTATCTGGAAAAACTGCACGAGCAGTTGCTGCCTCTGAAGGGCGGCACGCTCGCTAGCTACATACCGGAGTTGGCCAAGGTCGATCCAGACCAGTTCGCTATTTGCCTGGTCACCACAGATGGCGTTGCCTACACCGTGGGCGACAGCGAGCAACCGTTCACGATCCAGTCCATTTCCAAGGCTTTCGTGTACGCGGCGGCGTTGGCCGACAGGGGGCAGGAATACGTTGGCGCCAAGGTGGGTGTGGAGCCCAGTGGCGATGCCTTCAACTCGATCAGCCTGCATCCCCAAACCGGTGCGCCGCTTAACCCGATGATCAATGCTGGTGCCATTGCCACCACGAGCTTGGTTGGCGGCGAGACCGTGGAGGCCCAGTGGACCCGGATACACGGTGCCTTGTCGACGTTTGCCGGACGGCCCCTTGCGGTTGACGAGCAGGTCTACCAGTCTGAAAGTGAGACCGGTCACCGCAACCGGGGTATTGCATGGATGCTGAAGAACTTTGGCATCGTGGAGGGTGACCCGATGGCCGAGTTGGAAAACTACTTTCGCCAGTGTTCGGTGCTGGTGAGTTGCAGGGACCTGGCTTACATGGCGGCCACGCTTGCCAACAGGGGGGTGAACCCACTGACCGGGGAGCGGGCGGTGCCCGGCGAGTACGTGGAACGCGTGCTGAGTGTGATGGCCAGTTGCGGCATGTATGACTTTGCGGGTAGCTGGCTCACAGAAGTTGGCATACCTGCCAAGAGTGGCGTGGGCGGCGGCATTGTGGCTGTGTTGCCAGGCCGCTTTGGCATTGCCGTGTTCTCTCCCAGGCTCGACGCCAAAGGCAACAGCGTGCGTGGCATTGAGGTGTGCAAGCGCCTGTCGCGAGACTTCGGGCTCAACATCTTCGGCTCGATCAACGAGCCTCGCATGGCGTTGGGGCGAATTTACACGGGGGCAGACGCGCCTTCACGTCGTCAGCCTGGCAACGAACTCAAGGTGTACCTCAAGGAGCAGGCCCACCGGATCAAATACCTGTGCCTGCACGGTTTTCTGGGGGTGGATGGCGTGGAGCATGTGATCCGCCGCATGCAGGCAATGACCACATGTGAGGATGGACAGCCGACAGGCATGGCCAACAGCTTCATCCTCGACATGCACCGTGTGGACGGGATCACGGACAGCGCAGCGCGGCTGCTCAACCAGGCGCGTGTGGAGTTGGCCGGTGAGGGCGTGGCGGTGGTGTACTCGCGCATTCATGGACGCCCTGCCATTGTGGTTCCACTGAGGAAGGCCGTGGCGCGCGACGACGCCGGATTCCTGAGCTTTGAGGACAACGACCTGGCGGTGGAATGGTGCGAGAACCGCCTGATTGCCGAAGCCAACAGGGTGCAACCGGCGGTGGGCGCGCTCAAGGATGCCGTGCTGTTCAAAGGCATGCCGGAGCATTTGTTGAACGAGATGGATGCCTCCAGCCTGAGGGCGGATTACGCCGCTGGAGAGCAGATCCTGCGCAGCGGACAAGCTGGGGATGGGCGAATTTTCTTCATCGAATCCGGCCACGTGAGCATATTGGTGCCTTTGGATGACGGTGCACACCAGAGGATATCTACCCTGGGGCCGGGGTTGATTTTCGGGGAGATGGTGCTGCTGGGCCAGACCACACGCAGTGCCTCGGTTGTTGCTGACACACCTGTGCGTTGCATCGTATTTGACGCAGAGCGGCTGCAGCCCATCTGGGAGCGTGAACCGCAGGTGAAGATCGTGCTGTTGGAGAATCTGGCCAAGGACATGGCGCAAAAGCTACGCAGTTCAACCCAGTGGATTGCAGCATTGGCGTGAAGCTGCTGGATGGCGCTTCCACTGTGTCCGGGAATTTGTTATTCTGACAAAACTGCGTGTGTGACTCATGCCTTGGGTTGATAAGCTTCCGCATCACGTAAAGGATCAAAAAAATGCTCTCCAAAAACTGGCTCGTTATTCCATTTATCGTTTCGGGGGCGGCCTTCGCAACCGAAGGGCCGATTGGCTATGTGAAGACCGTGACCGGTGATGCATACGTGACCACAGCGGGCAACAAACAGAAGGCCAATGCAGGCACGCCTGTGTTCCAAGGCAGTGAGTTGCAGACCGCAGCCAAAAGCACGTTGGGTGTGACTTTCAAGGACGAGACGGTGATGTCCTTCGGGCCAGAGACGTCTTTGGTGGTGGACGAGTACCTTTACGCCCCGCGCGAGGGCAAGCTCAAGCTGGGAAGCAAGCTTGCCAAGGGTACGTTGAACTATGTGTCCGGCTCCATTGCGAAACTCAAGCCGGATGCGGTTTCGGTGGCCACACCCACTGGAACCATTGGTGTGCGTGGAACGCACTTCGTCGTGAAAGTGGGCGATCAGGCTCCTGCCCGCTGACTTTTCGACTGCGCCAAAAACAAGGGCCCCATGATGGGGCCCTTGTTGTTTCAGGTGGTGGTCAGCGCACTGTGACGACCGCACGGCGGTTGCGCAGTTCGCTGGTCTGTGGCGGTGTGGGAACCTGGAGTTCCCGCGCGCCAAAGCTTTCCACGGTGATCGCCGTGCTGTTTACGCCAGCGCCGCGCAGCATGCGAGCCACTGTTTCGGCACGCTTGCGTGCCAGTGCGTCGTTCACGCGGTCCGAGCTGACGGTGTCGGCATGCCCGGAAACGGAAATGTCCACGCTCTTGCGTTGCTTGATGTCGGCCAGAACCTTTTGCCATTCGGCCCGGCTCTCACGAGACAGGCGCGTGCTGCCCTTGTCGAAGTACAGCGTGTATTTCTGCGGCAGTGTGGGTTGGGCTTTGAGGGCGTCGCCAAAATCGCGCTGGATGTCGGCATCGCTGACTTTGTAGGGCGCTTTTGCACCCGAAACACCGGCTGCCGAGCGTGCCTCGGTCAGGGCCTGCTGGCCTTGGCTGCCCGCCACCACCACGCTGCCCACGGTACCGTCGGCGTTGGGCAGAAGGGCAACATAGGAATTGTCGGGCTTCACCCTTTCAGGCAGTTGCAGGCCGGCTTTGATGTTGGCCAGCGAATCCATGAAAGTGGTTGGCACCGCACATTGGCTGGACGGGTCCATTTCGGGGGCATCCAGCCCAAGGTCGGCGGGGCTGGGGCGGTCGGCAGAGCCCGCGCTGAGGTGTGCCACCAGCTTGCCCATGGAGGCCAGGGTGCGGGCTTCAGCGGCCATCTGGTCGTAGCGGGCATTGGTGTAGCTGCGCTGGCTCTCGAAGTATTCAGACTGCGTGTCGAGCAGGTCAAGCAAGGTGCGCTGGCCAATGTCGAACTGCTGGCGGTAGGCCACGCGGGTCTTTTCGGTGGCCAGCCTTCTGTCGTCCAGCAGGCGGACCTGCTCGTCGATGGTGTAGGTGTCTTTGAAGGCGACGGATAGGTTTTCGCCGACCTGGCGGCAGGTCTGGTCGAACTGGGCGCGGGCACGGGCGGCGAGTTCGGTGGCCTGTGTTTCGCGGGCGGCATCCGCACCGCCACGGTAGATGTTCTGCTGCAGGACGATCTCTGCCACCTTGCGGTCGGTATCGCCGCGCACGCCGCTCAGGTTGTTGTCGGTGCGGGCAGAGATGCGGGCGTCCACGCGCGGCATGTAAGCCGCTTTGCGGCCCGCCACGGCTTCGTCTGCAGCGCGAATGGCCTGGAGTGCGGCGCGCAGCGCGGGGTTGCTCTGGATGCCCGCCTTGAGCGTTTCGTCGGAAGAGCCGGGCAGTTTGGCGAACTTTTGGGTTTCGGGCCAAGTGGGCAGCTGGGCGGGTGGCATGACGCCGACCAGGCGCTGGTACCGCACGGCGGCATTGCGCAGGCTGGTGGTTTCGTCCACCAAGGCGGCTTCGGCCTGCGCCAGGCGGCCCAGGGCCTGTTCCAGGTCGGAGCGGCGCGCCACGGCGGCGTCGGAGCGTTCCTGGAGCATGTCGCTGGTGCGCTTGTGCTCGGCGTAGTTTTCGGTGGCCAGAGTGACCAGTTCGCGGTAGCGCAGCAGGTCCAGGTAGGCACGGGTCACGCCCAGCGTGACCGATTCGCTGATGTCGGCGAGGTCGTAATACGCCCGCAGCCGGTCAACGCCTGCGCCGCGGATGGCGCTGGATGCCACGCCACCGTCGAACAGCAATTGCGTCAGGCTGATCTGGGCGCCGCTGATGGAGAACGAACCGAAATCGGTACCCGGAGTGCGGCGGTTTTGCCGACCTACGCTGGCGGTGAGGTCTGCCTGAGGCAGCCAACGTGAGCGTGCAGCGTCAACAGCGTGCCCGCTGGCCAGAAAAGCTTTCCAGCGTTCCTGAACGTCAGGGCTGGCCTGCACGGCGGTCTTGGCGGCTTCCAGCAGCGGGGCGGGCATGGTCTGGGCTCCCACGCCCAGGCTCATGAGCATCAGGCTCAGCGCGGTCAGTTGCAATTGGCGTCGCATGTCGAGTCACTCCGTTTTGGGCACAGGATCTGGCGGTTACCGTCTCTCAGGTCCCGGGCCGTTGTTATTTGATACGAGAATACCAGTTTTCGGCGGTTGGGTCACCGCTCCTTGCTTTGATGTGATTGAAATGCAACTTCAGGCGCTTGGTGCGGGGGCGTCCAGGTACACACTGATGTCCACGTCGTCGATCTGATCGGGGTGCAGGTACTTCTCGGCATAGGCTTTGTACACGCCCGAGCGCAGGAAGAGGTCGAAAAGATCAGGGTCGATGTGCTGGTCTTTCTTGAACATCGACAGGATCTTGATCGACTCTGAAAGCGTCTTGGCTTTCTTGTACGGGCGGTCGCTGGCGGTGAGGGCCTCGAAAATGTCAGCGATGGCCATGATGCGCGAGGGCACCGACAAGTCCTTGGCTTGCAGCTTGCGCGGGTAGCCGGTGCCAATAAGCGTTTCGTGGTGGGTGCCGGCGTATTCCGGTACGCGCTTGAGGTTGGGCGGCAGAGGCATGTTCTCCAGCATGACGATGGTCTGGATGATGTGCTCGTTGATTTTGAAGCGCTCTTCTTCGGTGAGGGTGCCACGCCCGATGCAGAGGTTGTAGACCTCGCCGTGGTTGTACAGGTATTCGGGCACCTTGAGCTTGAAGCCGTGTTTGGGGTCCAGCGCCTTGTTGGGCGGCCGCTCGAACAGGTGGTGGGGTTTGTCGGCCAGCAGCGTTTCAGGTGCGGGCAGCGGCGCAAGGGGCGAGTCCTCGTAGCGTTTGAGCTCTTCGTGGGACAGGCCCAGGCGGTCGTCAAAATGGCGCAGCCAGGTCTGTTCGGCGATACGCCGGACGCGCTCGATACGGTCGGGGGCCATGAACTCACCGCCCAGGTTGCAATCGGCAATGAAGGCGAAATCGTCAATGAGCTGGGCTTTGCGCGCATCAAACCAGGCGTCGGCCGTTTCGCGGGCCTCGCCGCGCTCATGGATGCGCTCCAGACGTTCGATCTGCGCGTCACGCAACAGCACTTCAAAGCGGGTGCGGATTTCGTGGATGCGGTTGAAGATGGTTTCGAGCTTGGTGGCTTTGTCGACCACGAATTCTGGGGTGGTGACCTTGCCGCAGTCGTGCAGCCAGGCCCCGATGCGGAATTCGCGCCATTCTTCCTCGGTGCGGAATTCGAATTCGGCCAGCGGCCCCTTTTTGACGCCGCAGGCTTCTTGCGCCAGCATGATGGCCAACTCAGGCACGCGCTCGCAGTGCCCGCCGGTGTAGGGGCTCTTGGTGTCGATGGCGCCTGCGATGATCTGGATCATCGAGTCCATCAGTGCCTTCTGCGCGTCGATCAGGTTCTGGTTTTCGATGGCGACCGCAGCCTGGGCCGCCAACGCCTCGATGAAGCTGACGATTTCGGGGTCGAACGGGATGACCTCGCCGGTCTTCGGGTCCAGCGCGTTCATGAGCTGTATGAGCCCGATGACCTTGCCGTCTTGCGGCTTCATGGGAACGTTGAGTGTGGAGACCACACGCATGCCCGTTTCCTCGCTGAATTTCTTGGTGCCGCTGACGTCGAAGCGGCTTTCCTGGTAGATGTCGTCGATGACGACGGTTTCGCCGCTGAGAACCACGTGCGTGGCGACAAAACGGTGAATGGGGTTGCCTTCAATGTCGTACAGCGGCAACTCCTGGGACGGCAGTTGGTCGTCGCTCGTGCGGATGGCGAAGGCCAGGGTGTTGCGCTCTGTCTTGAGGAAGATGGTGGCTGCCTGGCAATGGGCGATGTCCCGCGCGCCGAAGAGTGCCTGGCGCAGAAGTTCTTCGCGGTTTTGCTGGCGGCCCAGCTGAATACCCGTTTCCACCAGCTGCGCCAGCTTGGCCTGGGCAACTTCAAGTGCAGCTGCTCTGTCCTTGACGGAGCGGTGCATGATCGCTTGTGCCTCGCCCAGGGTGTCAATCTCATAAAGGAAGGAGTGGACGGTGTGCGGCTCGGCAGAGAAGTCCATGTGCCGCAACCGCTCTGAGTCTTGGGCCATGCTTGAAAGTGCCTGGGTCACGCTGCGGGTGCCGAGCAGGGCCAGAGGCACGAGCAGCACCAACACGATGGCCGATGCGATCAGCACGTCACGCCGGGCCTGGTCTACTGGGGCGGTGAAGTCGCTGACCGGGGCCCAGCTGATGACCTGAAAAGCCGCGCCGCCGCCCACGTCCAGGCGCCGGGCTGACAGTACATGAGGGACATCCAGCAAATCGGTAACGGTGGCTTTGTCCTCTGGCACGCGCGAGAGCAAGGCGGGAAGAGCCGCGAGCCTGGGATCTGCGGCCTTGTCCAGTGGCGTGAGCGCCCCTTGGGGCACGGCTGTCAAGGCCGAGCCATGGCCCGCAGCAGCAAGGATGCGCCGCTGGCTGTCAAGGATCGCTATGAACGCGTTGGGGCTCAGTTGCAGCCCCGCCAGGGTGTCTGGCAGGCTGCGCAAGTCAATGTCTATACCGAACACCGCACGCCCCTGAGGCAGTGCGGCTCCTATGGATATTCCGCCTCGCTGTGTGGATGCGAATATGTAGGGTTCTGTGAGAAAGGCGCCAGCGCTTTCACGGGCACCCTTGTACCAAGGGCGCTCTGTGGGGCGGTAGCCGGTGCTGCCCTGGCGTTGCTCCAGCAGCGTTCCGGCATGGTCAAGAAAGCGCCAGTGCTCTTGCCGCGCGCCGCTGGCATCGCGCCATATACGGCGCAGGGCCACATGAGTTGCGGGTGGGGCTTTCAAGGTCTGGGCAACACTGGCGTCGCCGCGCACACCAATGGCTTGCAGGAAGTCGTCGTCGGGCAGGCCGAAATACTCGCTGTAAACCCCGGGGTGTTGTTCCAGTGCGGCGCGCATGAGGGGTAGTACGCGCCGCTCCTGCAACTGGCCGTCGTCAAAGAACACGCTGGAGCCGCCCATTGCCATGGCCAGTGCGCGCTGCGCCTGGGTGTTCAACTGCTGCCGCAACGCATCGGCAGCCCGCTGGGCTACGGCTGTGAACTTTTCTCCGGCACTGTCCTGCGCCGCGGTGCGAAAGCGATCCAGGACCGTGAGCAGGAACACCACCGTCAGCAAAACCACCAGGCTGCTGACCAGGCCAACGATCCAGTGCTGAAACTTGATCGAACGAAAATGGAACATGGTGCCCTCGGATGTACTGCCCCGGTTGTAGCATCTAATGGCCGCAACTCACAATGATTGACGGGCATTTTTTCACAGGCCAGCGGTTCACGGAGTCGTCATGAGAAAACTGTCACTGCGCGCGATGGCGGCCTTGCTGGCCTTGGGCTCGGCGGCACTGGGGCTGGCGCTTTTGCTGCTGGACCCGGTGTTCCTGCAGACCCTGCGTCACCAGGGTTTTGACCAATACCAGCGCTGGCAGCCCCGGGAGTATGCCGAGGCGCCGGTGAAGATCATCGATATCGACGAGGCCAGTCTGGAGCGCCTTGGCCAGTGGCCCTGGCCCCGCACGCGCATAGCAGAGCTGGTGCAGAAAGTGGGCGCTGCAGGGGCGGCCGTACTGGCGTTTGACGTGGTGTTTGCCGAGCCTGACCGGACTTCCCCGCGCACGGTGACGGAGTTGTGGCCCCTGGCGCCCGGGTTGCGCGACACGCTGACCCGGTTGCCGGACCACGACGAGGTTTTTGCTGCGGCCTTGCGTGACAACGACGTGGTGCTGGGTTTTGCCGTGCAGCGAGACCAGCGTCTGGAGGCTGGTCAGAGACTTCCCAGCGCGCCTTACCGGCACGTATGGGTGGGCGGTGGCCCTGCCTTGGATGCCCTGCACGGATTCACCACTGCAGTGCCCGCGCTGCCAGCGCTGGACAGCGCGGCCAAGGGCATGGGTGCGCTCACCTTCGTTCCAGATGCCGATGGCGTTGTGCGCCGCGTGCCACTGGTGTTGCGCCTAGGCGACAAGCCGGTGCCGTCTCTGGCAGCTGAGGCGTTGCGACTGGGGCAGGGTGCCAGCAACCACCTGCTGCGCAGCGCTGAAGGTGGCGCGCCAGCGCTGGAGGAAGTGCGCATAGGTGATGTGACCATTCCCACCACGGCGCAGGGAGAGATGTGGGTGCACTACAGCGCGTCGGCGCCGCAGCGGTACATCTCGGCCTGGCAGGTGCTGGCTGGCGAAGTGGACCCCGCGCAACTGGCTGGGCACCTGGTGCTGGTGGGCAGTTCGGCACAAGGTTTGATGGACCTTCGCTTCAACCCGCTGGGCCGGGTGATGCCGGGGGTGGAGGCGCATGCCCAGGCGTTGGAGCAGGCCTTGACGGGGCATTTCTTGACCCGGCCCCATTGGGCGCCAGCGCTGGAGGCGGTGGCTGTGGTGGCCGGAAGCGTGGCCGTGGTGGCACTGGCCACGCACGTGAGCGCTTTGCTGGCAGCGGCTGGGGCGGCGTTGCTGGTGGGCGGCGTGCTGTGGGGCGGCTGGTGGGCCTTTTCAGGTCACGGTCTGTTGCTCAACAGCTTCACCCCTGCCTTGGTGCTGGCGCTGGCCTATGTGGCGGCCAGCCTGGCGCACCATTTCTGGAGCGAGCGGCAGCAGCGCTGGATCAAAGATGCGTTCTCCCGCTACGTGTCGCCCAACCGGGTGGAGTACCTGGTGAGCCACCCCGACGCGCTGGAGCTGGGCGGCAAGCGCCAGACCTGCAGTTTCGTGTTCACCGACTTGGCGGGCTTCACCACGCTGATGGAGAAGATCGACCCGGCAGAGGCGCTGGTGCTGCTCAACCGCTACCTGGAGGAGATGATTGCCATCGCCTTCCGGCACCAGGGCACTCTGGACCGCATTGTGGGCGATGCGGTGGCCATCATGTTCTCGGCGCCTGTGCCGCAGCCGGACCATGCCCAGCGCGCACTGGACTGCGCCTTGGAGATGCACGCGTTTGCCAGCCGTTACGCCATCGACCTGCAAGCCAGGGGCGTACCTTTTGGGCACACACGGCTGGGCATCCATTCGGGCGAGGTGATCGTGGGCAACTTTGGCGGCGGCGCGGTGTTCGACTACCGCGCGCTGGGCGACCCGGTGAACACCGCCTCCCGCCTGGAAGGGGTGAACAAATACCTGGGCACGTTGATCTGCGTGTCTGGGGTGACGCTGTCTGCCTGTCGGGGCGTCAAGGTCCGCCCGATTGGCCGGTTGGTGCTCAAGGGCAAGAGCGAGGCGCTGGCGGTGTACGAACCCCTGCCCGAGCCTATGGAGGGAGGCTACTCGCCGCTGCAGGCTTACGAGACGGCTTACATGGCCATGGCCGATGGGCAGGAGGATGCCCGGGCGCAGTTTGCGGAGCTTTACCGCCAGTTCCCCGACGACCCGCTGGT
>CAMLOF010000077.1 GCA_946481585.1 uncultured Macromonas sp.
TTGAACTTGCGCGGCAGGAAGGCGAACTCGGGGTGCAGCGTGCTCCACTGGCGCATGATTTCGGCGAAGGGGCGCGGGTCGGCCACTTCGTCCACGGCAATGCCTGCCAGCTCATCGGTGGTGATGTTGCGGATGCAGTTGCCGCTGGTCTGGATGCCGTGCATGTCCACGCTGGCCAGCAGGTCCATCACGTCGGCGGCCTGGCTCAGCGGAATCCAGTTGTACTGCACGTTCTGGCGCGTGGTGAAGTGGGCGTAGCCCGTGGGCAGGCGGCTGGCAATGGCCTTGCCGTCGCGCAGCTGGATGCTGCCGAGCTTGTTCTGCGCGGCCACGGCGCCCTGGAACACTTCGTGGCTGGGCTGGTCGTATTCGCGGGCAATGCGTGCCAGCACGCGCACCTGACGGCTGGAGAGTTCGCCGTACGGCACGGCCACGCGCAGCATGGGGGCGTGGCGCTGGATGTACCAGCCGTTTTGCAGGCGCAGCGGTTTGAACTCGTCACCGCCCAGGGTGCCTGCCTGGAAGCGTTCCAACTGGTCGCGGAACTGGGCGGCACGCTGGCGGACGAACTGGCGGTCGAAATCGGTGTACTGGTACATGGCAGAGCGTTGGAAACGAAAGGGGTCAGATCGCGATGAGCTTGAAGCCTGCGTAGGCCAGCAGCGCGGAGAGCATGGAGCGCACGACGCGCTCGGGTGCTTTGTGGATGAGGCGCGAGCCCAGCCAGATGCCGGGCAGGGAACCGGCCAGCAGCTTGGTCAACAGCGACCAGTCCACCGAACCGAGGGAAGCATGGCCGAGGCCAGCCACCAGCGTCAATGGTACGGCGTAGGCGATGTCTGCGGCAACAATGCGCGGCAGCGGCAGCAGCGGAAACAGGATCAGCAGCACGGTCACGCCGATGGCGCCTGCACCCACCGATGTGAGTGTGACCAGCGTGCCAATGAGTGCGCCGAACAGCACGGGCAGGCTCCAGTGGCGCGCGCGGGTGGCCTGCTCGGGCGTGGCGTGGCGACCTTGCGCGGCCAACGATTGGGCCAGACCAGGTTGGCGGCTGCGCAGGGCTTTGTAGAGCATGGCTGCGGCGGTGAGCAGCAAGGCCACGCCCAGGGTGCTGGTCATCACGCTTTGAACGGCGGGGTTGGCGGGCCCCACGGTGTGCAACACGTACAGCGTGACCAGTGCGGCCGGCAGGCTGCCCGCGCACAGCTGGCCCACCACGCGCCAGGGCACCAGTCGCTGGCGCATCATGCCCAGGGTGCCGCCCGCCTTGGTGAAGGCCGCGAACAACAAGTCAGTGCCCACAGCCAGGTACGGCTTCACGCCGAAGAAGAAGATGAGGATCGGCGTCATGAGCGAGCCGCCACCCACGCCGGTCAACCCGACCACGAGGCCCACGAAGAAACCGGCAAAGACAAAGGCAAGATCATGCATGGGCGGCACTTTAGGCGTGCTCTACATGAATGCAAACTACATTTTTCTTCTTTCTTAATATTTCATCGGAATATGTAATGCCCAAGCTGACTTGGGAGCACGACAAAAGCATCAGCACCTGCTAATGTGTGAGTTATGCGTCCATTGATTGCCTACTCCGCTCGCCTTTCACCCAAGCCCGCCGCCTCACAGCACCACCGTGCTGAAGACAGTTCCAATGCACTGGACAGTGAGGCCAGTGCGGCCATGGCCCGCCTTTGGAATGGCATTTCACCCATTTCGCTGGCGCTGGCCTATACCGACTGGGCTTTGCATTTGTGGAGCTCGCCGGGCTCTCAGTCGCGCCTTGCCAGGCAGGCCGTGAAGCACGGTCTGGATTGGCTCGCAGATGGCACGCGCGCGGCCTGGCCGGTGCCAAATGGCTCGACCCAACCCAGAGCGCCGGGTGACTTTGCCCAATCGGTTGAACAGGATCCGCGCTTCAGCTCACCGGCTTGGCAACAGTGGCCCTGGCTGGGCCTGGCCACGGCCAGCAAGGCCTGGGAAGCCTGGTGGCAAGAGGCCAGCAGCCTGCGTGGCATGCAAGACCACAGCCGCGAGCAGATGCGCTTTTACGGTCGCCAGATGCTGGACATGTGGTCCCCCAGCAACTGGTTGTGGACCAACCCGCAGGCTTTGCAGGCAGCATGGTCCTCTGGTGGGCAGACGCTGCTCAAGGGCTTGGGGCAGGCCATGGACGATATGCGCCAGAACCAGAACCTGGCGCCATTGAACAAGGCCACAGTTGACATTGGCCCGGGCAAGGGGCTGGCCATGACACCCGGGAAGGTCGTCATGCGCAACAGCCTGGTGGAGCTGATCCAGTACGAACCCACGACCGCACGGGTGCAGGCCGAGCCGGTGCTGATCATCCCGTCGTGCATCATGAAGTACTACATCCTGGACCTGTCGCCGCACAACTCTTTGGTGCGCTGGCTGGTGGGGCAGGGGCACACGGTGTACATCGTGTCGTGGCGCAATCCGGACGAGAGCGACGCCCTGCTGGGCATGGACGACTACGTGCGCGACGGCGTGCTGGCCACGCTGGATCACGTGCACTGCGCGACGCGCCAGCCCGTGCACCTGATGGGTTACTGCCTGGGCGGCACCTTCGCCGCCATCGCTGCGGCTGCGCTGGGCGGTGGCGATGCCCGAGGCTGCCTGCCCGATGGCATGGTTCATGGGGAACACGGCCCACTGGCTACGCTCACCTTGCTGGCGGCTGAAACCGACTTCACCGAGCCTGGCGAGATGGGTGTGCTCATCGACGAGGCGCAGGTGCGTCTGCTGGAAGACATGATGGCCGCCAAGGGCTTCCTCACGGGCAAGCAGATGGCGGGCTCGTTCCAGTTCCTGCATTCGCGCGAACTGGTGTGGTCCAGCCGCACTCGCCGCTGGCTGCTGGGTGAAGAGGAAGTGCCCAACGACCTGATGACTTGGAACGCCGACGTCACGCGGCTGCCTGCGGTGATGCACAGCCAGTACCTGCGCAGCTGCTTCCTGAACAACGATCTGGCCGAAGGGCGTTACCTGTTCGAGGGACAGCCAATCTCACTGCGTGATATTCGTGTGCCTGTGTTCGGCGTAGGGACCGTCAAGGACCACGTGGCGCCCTGGCGCTCGGTCTACAAGATTCACCGCCTGGTTTCGGCGGAGGTCACCTTTGCCTTGACCAACGGCGGGCACAACGCCGGAATCGTCTCCGAGCCGGGGCATGCGGGGCGCTTTTTCCAGCTCAAGACCACGCCCATGCGGGAACCCTGGAGTGCGCCAGAGGAGTGGCAGTCTGCGGCGATGCGCCATGAAGGCAGTTGGTGGCCCGCCTGGAGCGATTGGCTCAAGGCCCATGGCAGCGGCAAGCTGGTGGCTGCCCGCAGGCCTGTGGAACATGCAGGTCTGGGCGAGGCGCCCGGGCAGTACGTGCTGGTGCGCTACGGCGATTAAGAGGCCTTGCGCTCGAAGCGCTCGGCCAGCAGGGCTTGCGCCAGCTTGCGTTCAGTGGGCCAGGGCTCGCCGTGCAGCAGTGCCGCCAGCAGTTCACCGCACAGCACAGACAATGTCAGCCCACGGGCGCCCAACCCGGTGCAGATGTGCAGCCCCGGCAGGCGCTGCGGTGCCAATGGGCCCACGGCGGGTACGCGGTCGGGCAGGGTGCAGCGCACGCCAGCCCAGTCGTGCGCCTGATCGAATGCGGGTGCCATCGCCTGCGCCAGTTCGGGCAGCAGCCCCTGTAGCTTCATCAGGTTGGCCTGCCTGTCCTGGGGGCGCAGGATGGCCTCGGTGATGCCCCGGTCAAACGTGGAGCCAACAAACCAGCCAGGTGCACCATCAGGCCCCGCCATGCCATGAGCCAGCGCACCGTGGCCGTTCACGGGGAAGGGCGGCAACAACGCCAGCGCTGCAGCAGGCAGCAACGCCATGTGTCCCCAGCTGATCTGCCCGCGCAGCGGATGCAGAGGCAGGCCATGCTCGCCCAAAGCCTGCACAAGTCCAAGGGTAGGCCAGGCACTCGCCAGCACCACGTGGTCGGCTTCGGCAAGCACATCGCCGTTCGCGCTCAGCAGCCGCCAACCGCGTTCAAGCCGCTGCAGCGCGCCTACATGGCACCCGCCTTGCCAGCGGATGCGTTGGTGCCGCAACTGCGCCCGCACCAGTTGCGCCGGGCGAATCCAGCCAGCGTTCACGTGCCACAACGCCGAGGCGTCGTGCGGCAGATGTGCGGCTTGGCGCTGCTCTGGGCTTGCCTCCATGCTCCATTCGGCGCCCCATTGCAGCCATGCTTCGTTGCGCGGCAGGCCGCGCTTGCCTTCCACGCGGTGTTCCAGTACCCCCGTGGGTGCCCAGTCGGTGCCGTGGTCCAGCAGTTCGCGTGCGCGCTGCAGGGTCAGGCGCACGCCGCTGCGGCTCAGCCTGGACAGCAGCGCATCGTCTGGCGACACGTGCGGCGCCACCATGCCTGCAGGCAAGGCAGATGCCCCAGATGCGGGTTGATCGGCACGGTCCAACACCGTGACATGCCAGCCACGTTGAGCCAGGCTGTAGGCCACGGCCGAACCGGCAAGGCCGCCGCCCACCACCACAGCCGTTTCTGAGGCGCCAGCAGCTGCCTGTGGCTGACGGGCGACTGCGCGCACCGACCAGCGTGGAGCGTAGCGTGCACGCAACTGCTTGCGCTCGCTTGACTGGCCTAGGGTTCCTGCCACTTCAAAACCTGCGCTTGCGAGATGGTTCTGAACGGTGGGCGCTACCCATCCAGAGGCCAGTTGTGTGCCCGGGCGGCACAGCCTGGCCACAGCCTTCACCAGCGGGGCCGACCAGATGTCGGGGTTCGCACCAGAGTCGGCGTCATCCAGGAACACACTGTCCACGGTAGCGTCCAGTGTGGGCAACAACTCCTGTAGCGGCCCAATGTGCAGGGTCAGTTGCACCAGACCGCCATCCAGCACCAGCCGGTGCACGCCGGGCAGCATGCCTCGCCACTGCTCGGCAAGCTGGCTGGCCAGCACTGCAAGTTCGGGAAAAGGGGCGGCGCTGTTGCGAATCTCGTCTGCCGAAACAGCTCGCTCCTGCAGTGAACTGAAATGCAGCAGACCCGGCCGACGAGGAGCGTTGCGCCAGGCATGCCACGCGGCCAAAAAACTCAGACCGCGGCCAAAAGCGGTCTCCAGAATGTGCCAGGCGGGTTTGTCAGTCCAAGGTGCTGAGTCACCGTCCAGCAACCCGCATCCGCGCAGGAGCACGTCGCGGGCCTGCGTCAAGCCGTCCGCCTGGTCTGTTTCTGCGCGGCGTTGCACTTCGTCAAACTGCGTGCTGCATGCATCAGCCGTTCTGGGGGGGAGGCACGTAACCGGCTGCCTGGTCGGCGCCTTCGCCAAAGAAGTGCTTCTCCATCTGGCGGGCCAGGTACTGGCGCGCACGCGCGTCGGCCAGGTTCAGGCGGTTTTCGTTCACCAGCATGGTCTGGTGCTTGAGCCAGTCTGCCCAGGCCTGTTTGCTCACGCTGCTGTAAATGCGCTTGCCCAGTTCGCCGGGGTAGGGGGGGAAGTCCAGGCCTTCGGCTTCGATGCCGAGCTTGATGCATTGAATCATGCGTGCCATGAGAGATATCCTTTTCTTAATACTTAAAAAGTTATGAAGACATGAAATCTTGTTGTTTCTGGTTTTCAGAAACGGCGGTCACAATGTGGCCCGCAGACATGCACAGGACTGTACCAAGCTTTGCCCGCCTGCATGGCGAGTGGGGTTGCGCCAAATCAAGGCCGGGTACGGGCCTGCCGCTACACTAGCGGCCCAACGGCGTGGCCGCTTTTCCCTATCCACAGACATGAGCGCATTCAACGAAGAGCGTGTACTGACCGTGCACCACTGGACCGACAGGCTGTTCAGTTTCACCACCACCCGCGATCAAGCATTCCGCTTCTCCAACGGGCACTTCACCATGATTGGCCTGAAGCAGGAGAACGGCAAGCCATTGCTGCGTGCCTACAGCATCGCCAGCCCGAATTACGAGGAACACCTCGAGTTCCTCAGCATCAAGGTGCCCGATGGCCCCCTGACCAGCCGCCTGCAGCACATCCAGCCGGGCGACAAGATCGTCGTCGGCCGCAAGCCCACCGGCACGCTGCTGATCGACTACCTGCTGCCCGGCAAGCGCCTGTACCTGCTGGGCACCGGCACCGGTCTGGCGCCGTGGATGAGCGTCATCCGCGACCCGGCCACGTACGAGAAGTTCGAGCAGGTCATCCTGGTGCACGGCGTGCGTCAGGTCAACGAACTGGCCTACTACGAATACATCACGGTCGATCTGCCCAAGCACGAGTTCCTGGGCGAAATCGTCACCAGCCAGCTCAAGTACTACCCCACCGTCACCCGCGAGCCGTTCAAGAACCGTGGCCGCATCACCAACCTGCTGGAAACCGGCAAGCTGGAAGACGACCTGGGCCTGCCGCGCCTGAACCCGGCTGAAGACCGCGTGATGATCTGCGGTAGCCCCGAGATGCTGCGCGACCTCAAGCACATGATGGAAGCTCGTCAGTTCGTCGAAGGCAACACCAGCACGCCGGGCGACTTCGTCATCGAGCGCGCGTTCGCCGAATCCACCTGACCAGCGGAACTGCGCGGCAGCCAAGGCATCAGACCCGGGTCTTTTTTTCTGATGGATTGGAATTGAATTGATCTGGAACCTCGATACCCTGGCCGCGCATCCGCGCAAGGTGTTTGCCGCGATGGCTGCCCTGTGCGTGGGCCTGCTTGCCTTTGGGCTTTACCTGCAGCACGTAGTGGGCCTGGAGCCATGCCCCATGTGCATCGTGCAGCGCTACGCGCTTTTGGCCGTGGCGCTGTTCTCCCTGCTGGGGGTGTTCATGCCTGGGCGCGCCGCCAGGGTAGTGCTTGCCTTGCTCGTTGTGCTGATGTCGGGGTTCGGTGCCTTCGTTGCCGCGCGCCAGAGCTGGCTGCAGTGGAACCCGCCCGAGGTGCTGACCTGTGGCCGTGACTTCTACGGCATGATCGAATCCTTCCCGCTCAAGCGCGCCATTCCCATGATCTTCCGTGGCAGCGGCGACTGCACGGCCATCGACTGGACCTTCCTGGGGCTGACGATTGCCAACTGGTCTTTCCTGAACTTCCTGCTGCTGGGCGCGGTGGCGCTGGTACTGCTTTTGCGTTCACGTTGATGGATGCAGTCGATTGCGTCGTGGTGGGCGCAGGCGCGGTTGGCTTGGCCGTGGCGCGAGCGCTTGCAGCCCAGGGCCGTGAAGTGGTGGTGCTGGAACGCGAAAACGCCATAGGCACGGGTGTGAGCTCGCGCAACAGCGAGGTCATCCACGCGGGCCTGTACTACACGCCCGGCTCCCTCAAGGCACGGTTGTGTGTGCATGGCAAACAACTGCTGTACGGGTTTTGCGAATCGCACGGCGTGGCACACCGCCGTTGCGGCAAGCTGGTGGTTGCTACCGGCGAGTCGCAGCTTGGCGCCTTGCAGCAACTTGCCGTGCGAGCCAAAGCCAATGGCGTACCAGTGGACATGCTCACCGCCACTGAAGCCCGCCAACGGGAGCCCGCCTTGCAATGTCTGGCCGCGCTTTCTTCACCCACCACGGGCATTGTCGATAGCCACGGCCTGATGCTCGCTTTGCAAGGTAGCCTGGAGGCGGCAGGCGGTGCTGTTGCCCTGGCGTCGAGGCTCGTGTCGGCCCGCCGCGTGGGCGCCGACTGGCTGCTGAACGTTCAGACGGACGATGGCGAGACTTTCGAGTTGCTCACGCATGCCTGGGTCAATGCTGCGGGGCTGCATGCCTGTGCCGTGGCGCAATCGGTCCAGGGCTTGCCGCCTGAACATTGCCCCACGCCGCACTTCGCCAAAGGCAGCTATTACGCCCTGTCGGGCCGGGCACCCTTTACTCACTTGATCTACCCCGCGCCGCAAGACGCATGGCTGGGGGTGCACCTCACGCTGGACCTGGGTGGCCAGGCCCGTTTTGGCCCAGACCACGAGTGGCTGGATGTGGAAGACCCCGCAGCCATCGACTACCGAGTGGACCCGCGCCGCGCCGATGGCTTTTATGCCGAGGTGCGCCGCTACTGGCCTGATCTGCCAGACGGTGCGTTGCAACCTGCCTACAGCGGTGTTCGACCCAAGATCCACGGGCCGGGTGAGCCTGCACCGGACTTCCGCATTGATGGCCCGACGCAGCATGGGCTGCCGGGTTTCGTCAACCTGCTGGGCATCGAGTCCCCGGGCTTGACGAGTGCCCTGGCCATAGGCGAGCACGTTGCTGGCCTGCTGGCCCGGTAAATCCTTTTTGAAGTGAAAGTCAGCGCTCGCTGAAGGCCAGCCGCAGCGCCAGGCCAGCGAACACCACAGCCGCCAGCCTGTTCAACACCTGTTGCGCCCTGGCGGAGCCGCGCAGCCAGCCGCCAATGAGCGAGGCAAACCAGGCAAAGCCGCCAAACACCAGCAGCGTGGCCAAGATGAACAGCAGGCCCAGCCACGCCACCTGAGCTGCCACGGGCCCGGCGCCGGGTTGCACAAACTGCGGCAGAAAGGCCAGGAAAAAGATCGCCACCTTCGGGTTGCTCAGGTTCATCAGCACGCCACGCAGGTACATGCGACCCGGCTGCATGGGGGCCAGCGTTTCGCCACCCATGATGCCCACAGGCGCACGCCAAGCCCCCCAGGCCAGGTACAGCAGGTAAGCCGCGCCCGCCAGCTTGAGCACGGTGAACGCCGTGGCAGACGCCGCCAGCACGGCGGCCAACCCCAATGCCACGGCAGCGGTGTGGCCCAGCAGGCCGGTGCACAGGCCCAGCGTCACCAGCAGGCCCGCGCGGCGCCCATGCGTGGCCGATTGCATCAGCACGAACACGTTGTCCGGCCCTGGGCTCATGCCCAGCAGCAAGGCCACGCCCAGGAACGTCAGGCTTTCGTTGAGCGGCAGCAAAGCTCAGCCCCGCTTGTGGGCTTGCAGCGCTCTGGCTGCCTCGGACACCAGCGACGGGCCCTTGTAGATCAGGCCACTGTAGATCTGCACCACGTCAGCACCAGCTTCGATCTTGCTCACGGCGTCCGCGCCGCTCAGAATGCCGCCCACCCCGATGATGGGGTAGCCCGCGCCAAGCCGGGCGCGCAACTGGCGAATCACCGCGTTGCTCGCTTCCAGCACCGGTGCGCCAGACAGGCCGCCAGCTTCTTCGGCGTGGGGCAGGCCCTTGACCGCTTCGCGCGACAGCGTGGTGTTGGTGGCAATCACGCCGTCCATGCCGTGGCGGCGCAGCGTGTCGGCAATCACGGCCACCTGGGCTTCGTCGAGGTCGGGCGCGATCTTCACGAAGATGGGTTTGCGGGCGCGGTGTTGGTCGGCCAGCACCTCGCGTTCCTGGGCCAGGGCGCCCAGCAACTGGTCCAGCGCCTCGTCGCTTTGCAGCGCGCGCAGGTTCTTGGTGTTGGGGCTGGAGATGTTGACCGTTACGTAGTCGGCGTGCGGGTACACGCCGCGCAGGCCGATGAGGTAGTCGTCGGTGGCGCGCTCGATGGGGGTGGCCGCGTTCTTGCCGATGTTGAGACCCAGCAGCATGCCGCCTGGCTGCGGCGCACGGCGCAGGCGCGACTGCTGCACGTTGCGCACAAAGGCGTCCAGCCCTTCGTTATTGAAGCCCAGGCGGTTGATGAGCGCGTTGGCCTGAGGCAGGCGGAACATGCGCGGCTTGGGGTTGCCCGGCTGGCCCAGCGGCGTGACGGTGCCCACCTCCACGAAGCCGAAGCCCATGGCGCCCCAGGCGTCAATGCAGCGGGCGTTCTTGTCCAGGCCCGCAGCCAGGCCCACGCGGTTGGGGAAGGTCAGCCCAGCCAGCGTTACCGGGTCGCTCACGCGGGTTTGCGAAGCCAGGCACATCAGCGGCGTGTTCTGGATGCGCTCCAGGTTGTTCAGCGTCAGCTCGTGCGCGGCCTCCGGGTCCATGTTGAACAGGAAGGGGCGGGCAAAGGAGTAGGGCAGCAGGGACATTGGATAATGACAGTCTCAAGAGGGCCGCGCGCGGCCGAAACACCCCGGATTGTCCCAGATCGCACCACCATGACCGCTTCCTCCGCCATCCCCGCACTGTCCCAGGACGAACTCAAGACCCTGGTGGGCCAGGCCGCGCTGCAATATGTGCAGACCGGCGAGATCGTCGGTGTGGGCACCGGCTCCACCGTCAACAAGTTCATCGACGCGCTGGCCACCATCAAGGACCGCATTCCTGGCGCAGTGTCCAGTTCGGTGGCATCTACCGAGCGGCTGCGCGCGCTGGGCATCACGGTGTTCGACGCCAACGAGGTGGGCGAGCTGTCCGTGTATGTGGACGGCGCAGACGAGATCGACCCGCGTGGCTACATGATCAAGGGCGGCGGCGCGGCGCTCACGCGCGAAAAGATCGTTGCCGCGCAGTCGCGTCGTTTCGTCTGCATTGCCGACGAGTCCAAGTGGGTGCAGACGCTGGGGCGCTATCCGCTGCCGGTGGAAGTCATTCCCATGGCCGCCAAGCGTGTGGCGCGCCAGTTCCAGGCCATGGGCGGCGAGGCCACGTTGCGCCTGAAGGATGGCCAGCCGCTGGTCACCGACAACGGTCAGCACATTCTGGACGTGACGGGTCTGCGCATCACCGAGCCGCTGGCATTCGAGTCCGAAGTGAACCAGTGGCCCGGCGTGGTGACCGTCGGCGTGTTTGCGCACCAGAAGGCCAGCGTGTGCCTGCTGGGCACGGCCGCTGGCGTGAAGACCGTGGTGTTCTGATCAGGCAGCCATGCCCTGGTGGCGCAGCAGCGCGTCAATGGACGGCTCGCGCCCCCGGAAGGCCTTGAACGATTCCATGGCCGGGCGGCTGCCGCCCGCTTCCAGAACGGCCTGGCGGTAGCGTCGGCCCGTGGCCACGTCCAGCGTGGTGCCTGCGGTTTGTGCCGCTTCTTCGAAGGCGGCGTAGGCGTCGGCGCTCAGCACCTCGGCCCACTTGTAGCTGTAATACCCTGCGGCGTAGCCACCCGCGAAGACGTGGCTGAAGGTGTGGGCCATGCGGTTGTAGGCGGGGGGCTGGATCACCGCTACCTCATTGCGCACCTGCTGGAGCAGGCCCATGAAGTCCACGCCATCGGCGTTCTTCGGGGCATTCTGGCTGTGCAGCAGCATGTCGTACAGCGCGAATTCGATCTGGCGCAGGGTCTGCAGGCCGCTCTGGTAGTTCTTGGCGGCCAGCATCTTGTCGAACAATTCGCGGGGCAGGGGTTCGCCAGTGTCCACATGGGCCGTCATGTGCTTGAGCACGTCCCACTCCCAGCAGAAGTTCTCCATGAACT
>CAMLOF010000078.1 GCA_946481585.1 uncultured Macromonas sp.
CGCTGGGGTTGGGCCAGATCACGGGCATCGACCTGCGCGGCGAGGTGCGCGGCGTGCTGCCCAGCCAGGCCTGGAAACGCAACACCTACAGCAAACCGGATCAAAAACGCTGGCATCCGGGCGAAACCATCTCTCTGGGCATTGGCCAGGGCTACAACAGCTTCACCATGCTGCAACTGGCGCATGCCATGGCCACGCTGGCCAACGGCGGCACGCGCCACACGCCGCACGTCACCGTTTCGTCCCAAGACTCCGACACCAAGACACTCACGCAAACCGTGCGTACGCCCGGCACCCCCTTGGGCTACAAGCCCGAGAATGTGCGCGTCATTCTGGAAGCCATGGAAGCCGTGACCACGGAGGGAACGTCAACCCGCGTGTTCGCAGGCGCAGGCTACCGCAGCGGCGGCAAGACGGGCACGGCTCAGGCAGTCACCATCGGCCAGAAAGACCGCTACGACGCCCGCAAACTTGACGAACACCAGCGCGACCACTCGCTCTACCTGGCATTCGCCCCGGTTGAAGACCCGCAGGTCGTGCTGGCAGCAATTGTGGAAAACGCGGGCTTTGGCGCTGCACATGCCGCCCCCATTGCCCGCCGCGTGTTCGATTACCTGATCAAGGGTGTCTACCCGAGCGAGGAAGACATCGAGGCCACCCAGCAGGGGCGCACCGCCGCTCCCATAGGCACACCCCGCAAGATCAGCGAGGTTGCCTGGCCCGCCCCGGCGCCCTGATCTGCCACCCTGCCCGGCTGCTTGCCTGCCAGGTCAACGCGTGGCCGCGTAGGCGTCCCATCCGGTCTTCAAGATCAAGACCGTGACCACGAACAGGAACATGCCGCGCACGAAGCCTGCGCCGTACTTCAGCGCCATGCGCGTGCCAAGCACACTGCCTATGACGTTGGCCACCGCCATGCCGACGGCGATGTGCCACCAGACATGCCCCTTCCAGGCAAACAATGACAGCGCCGCCATGTTCGAGGTAAGGTTGAGCATCTTGGCCGACGCACTGGCGTGCAGAAAGTCGTAACCCAGCCAGCGCACGAACAGAAACACGAAGAAGCTTCCCGTACCCGGGCCGAAGAATCCGTCGTAGAACCCGATGGTCAGGCCGATGGAACACGTCGCCAGCATCTCGGCGCGACCATCGAACCGGGGCCTGTGCTCACGCCCCATGTCCTTGCGCGCCAGGGTGTAGATGAACACCGCAAACAGCACCACGGGAAGGATGCGGCGCAGGAACTCCGGCGAGGTCAACGTCACCAGCCAGGCACCCGCTATGGAACCCGCAAAACATACTGCAGCTCCAGGCAGCAGCGCCCGCCAGTTCAACTCCACACGGCGTGCGTACTGCAGCGTGGCCGCGCCAGTGCCCCAGATCGAGGCGCTCTTGTTCGTTCCCAGCAAAGTCGCCGGGTGGACGTTCGGAAACGTGGCAAACAAGGCAGGCAGCAGGATCAACCCACCGCCGCCCACTATCGAATCCACAAAACCCGCCAGACCCGAAGCCAGCGTCACGATGAGCCATTCCATGGGCTGCGATTGTGCCCGCAGGCTTGCCCGCCTGCCGCCACCACGTAAAAAAGCCCGCGAGCCGGAGCTTCGCGGGCCAAACCAAGGAGAAATCCTGGTTGTGTGTGACGTTTACCTATCAGCGGTTGTAAGCCGTCTCGCCATGAGAGCTGATGTCCAGACCCTCGCGCTCTTCCTCTTCGGTGACGCGCAGGCCCACCACCATGTCCACGATCTTGTAGGCCACGACGGACACCACACCCGACCAGACGATGGTCAGCAGCACGGCCTTGGCCTGGGTCCAGACCTGGCCAGCGATGGTGTAGGCATCGGCCGTAACCATGGCCACGGTGGTCCAGTCAGCCACCAGGGAGGGGCCACCCAGGTTGGGGCTGTTGAACACACCCGTCAGCAGCGCGCCGATGATGCCGCAGACACCGTGCACGCCGAACACGTCCAGCGAGTCGTCGGCACCCAGCAGCTTCTTCAGGCCATTGACACCCCACAGGCCAGCGAAACCAGCGATGAAACCGATGATCAGCGCGCCACCGATACCGACGTTACCGGCTGCAGGCGTGATGGCCACCAGACCCGCCACGGCACCCGATGCAGCACCCAGCATAGAGGCCTTGCCACGCATCATTGCTTCACCCACGCACCAGGCCAGCACGGCGGCGGCAGTGGCAGCGAAAGTGTTGATGAAGGCCAGTGCGGCGAAACCGTTGGCTTCCAGGGCAGAACCCGCGTTGAAGCCAAACCAGCCCACCCAGAGCAGGGAAGCACCCACCATCGTCAGCGTCAGGCTGTGCGGAGCCATGGCTTCCTTGCCATAACCCACGCGCTTGCCGACCATGTAGGCACCCACGAGGCCTGCCACGGCGGCGTTGATGTGCACCACGGTGCCGCCGGCGAAGTCCAGCGCGCCCCACTGCCAGATCAGGCCAGCCTTGCTGTTCATTTCGTCCACGACGTTCGCAGCCGTGTAAGCGTCAGGGCCCATCCAGAACCAGACCATGTGAGCGATCGGTGCATAGCTGAAGGTGAACCAGATCACCATGAACAGCAGCACGGCGGAGAACTTGATGCGCTCGGCGAAGGCGCCCACGATCAGCGCGCAGGTGATGCCAGCGAACGTGGCCTGGAAGGCGGCGAACACGATTTCGGGGATCACCACACCCTTGCTGAAGGTGGCGGCGTTAGCGAAAGTACCTGCAGCGTTGTCCCACACACCCTTCATGAACAGGCGGTCGAGGCCACCGATGAAGGCCGACCCCTCGGTGAACGCCAGGCTGTAGCCGTAGACAAACCACAGCACGACGATCATCGAGAAGGTCACCATCACCTGCATCAGCACGGACAGCATGTTCTTGCTGCGCACCAGACCGCCATAGAACAGTGCCAGACCGGGAATGGTCATCAGGATCACCAGAAGCGTGGACACCATCATCCAAGTGGTGTCACCCTTGTCCGGCGTGGGGGCGGGTGCGGCAGCCGCCTCGGCGGGGGCAGCGGCCTCCGCAGCAGGCGCGGCGGCGGGTGCGGCGGCGGGTGCGGCATCAGCAGCCGGTGCAGCGGCAGGAGCGGCTTGCTCGGTGGCGGCGGGTGCGGGCGCTGCGGCGTCGGTGGTTTGCGCCATGACGGACCAGCCGCCCAGTGTGAGTCCCAGCCCCAGACAGAGGCTCAATAGAAACTTTTTCATGTGCATGCTCTTTGTTAGTGGGTTGGGTTGATCACAGAGCTTCGGCGCCGGTTTCGCCAGTGCGGATTCGCACCACCTGCTCCAGCGGGAAGACAAAAATCTTGCCGTCACCGATCTTGCCGGTGCGAGCCGCGCCTTCGATGGCCTCGATGACGCGCTCGACCAGCTCGTCGGAAACGGCGGCTTCGATCTTCACCTTGGGCAGAAAGTCGACCACGTATTCCGCGCCACGGTACAGCTCGGTATGGCCTTTCTGACGACCGAAGCCCTTGACTTCGGTCACGGTGATGCCTTGCACGCCCATGACGGAGAGCGCCTCGCGCACCTCGTCGAGCTTGAACGGTTTGATGATCGCGGTTACCAGCTTCATGGTGAGTCTCGCTAAAGGATTGAACGACGGCAAGCAGCTAACAAGAAGCGTGCCAACCCATCTGACCGTGATCCTCGGCCCGCGAGGTGACTGAGGCCGGGAGCCTCGAAGGTAAGATGTTGTAACAAAACGGCCAAAAATGCACCAATAAAGTGCAAACCGCATGACTGCACGTTTTTCGTGCAATGCGCTTGGCCAAAACAGGGAGGAACGGAACATGAGCTTGTCTTTGGTGCAAAGCCGCACCCTCGTTGGGCTGGAAGCGCGCCCAGTCTGCGTAGAAGTTCACCTGGCCAACGGCCTGCCCAGCTTCACTTTGGTGGGCTTGGCCGACACCGAGGTGAAGGAAGCCCGCGAAAGGGTGCGATCGGCCATTCAGAACGCTGGCCTGGAGTTCCCCAGCAACAAGCGCATCACCGTGAACCTTGCCCCCGCAGACCTGCCCAAGGAGTCCGGCCGCTTTGACTTGCCCATCGCTTTGGGCATTCTTGCGGCCAGCTGTCAGATCGACGGCACCCGGCTGACGAGCCACGAATTCGCCGGGGAACTGTCGCTGGGCGGGGACCTGCGACCCATTCGCGGAGCGCTGGCCATGGGGTTGGCGCTGCGTGCCTCGGGCACCCCTTCGGGCACTCGTTTGGTGCTGCCACCAGCAAGCGCCGAAGAAGCGGCCCTGGCGGGCGACGTGAAGGTTTACCGGGCGCGCCACTTGCTCGACGTTGTTCGTCAGTTTGCACCGGAAGGTTCTGCGCTGGCAGAAGGTGCAGACGACGGCGGATGGCAACAGGTACTGGCCGCAGAGGCAAAGCACACTACCAGCGGCCCGGATCTGGCTGACGTGCGTGGCCAGGCTGCCGCGCGGCGGGCATTGGAGATCGCCGCTGCGGGCCAGCACAGCCTCTTGCTCGTTGGACCGCCGGGCTCCGGCAAATCGATGTTGGCGCAGCGTCTGGCCGGGCTGTTGCCCCCCATGAACAATGACGAGGCCCTGGAAACTGCCGCCATAGCCTCGCTCGCCGGGCGTTTCCGGCTGGAGACCTGGGGCCAGCGGCCGACCTGCGCGCCGCACCACAGCGCCAGCGCGGTTGCGCTGGTTGGGGGCGGCTCACCGCCCAAACCAGGGGAAATATCGCTGTCACACCACGGGGTACTGTTCCTGGACGAACTGCCGGAATTCCCACGAAGCGCGCTGGAAGCGCTGCGCGAGCCCCTGGAAACGGGTCATATCAGAATCTCCCGCGCCGCACGCCAGACCGACTTCCCGGCACGCTTCCAGCTGGTGGCAGCCATGAATCCCTGCCCCTGCGGTTACCTGGGCGCCAGCCACAAGGCGTGCCGCTGCACCCCTGACCAGGTCAACCGCTACCAGAGCAAGCTCAGTGGACCGCTGCTCGATCGGATCGACCTGCACGTGGAAGTTCCCATATTGGCGGCAGATGCACTGATGACGGCACCACCCGGCGAACCCAGCGCCAACGTGAGGGTACGCGTGGCCCGGGCGCGCGAAAGAGCCTGCCAGAGGCAGGGCCACCCCAACCACCTGCTGCAAGGGGACGCACTCAACCGACACACCAACCTCGACGATGCTGCGTCCCAACTGCTTCGAACGGCAGCTACCCGGCTAGGCTGGTCCGGCAGAGCCACTCACCGGGCTTTGCGCGTGGCACGAACCATTGCCGACCTGGCAGGCAGCGACACTGTACGCACACCCCACGTGGCAGAAGCCATGCAGTATCGTCTTTCGCAACTCTGAGCACTCTTAAGCATTCACTGACACAGCGTTGTCAGAAGTAGCAAGGTTGTGCACAATGCCCATCCATTGCACAGAGACACCGACGCCCCTAGACACTCATGCTCGCCAACCCCACCGCTGCCCCGACCTCCACCCCCCTCTGGCCATCCCCGCCCTACGCCAGCTATTCGGACAGCGGCAGCAAGGAGCTACCCTGCGAAGTCGAGGGCAGCAACGGTCAGACCCGGGAATGCCTCCTTGTGGGCTTGAACCTGTCGGAGCGCACCGCCTACATTCAGGTGCCACCATCGCGCGTGAGCATGCCGTTGCGATTTTCAATGTTCCGCCGGCTGCGCATCAAGACACCGCTTGCCCCCAAAGACCAGGCCATCCAGGCCGGTGACGACCCCCATGCACTGCAGCAACTGCTGGACTACCGCACGCGCATTCAGTACCGGCTGACCCTGAGTGACGGGCAGACCGAGGAGGGTCAGACTGTCGGGCACGTGGAAACGGAACAAGGCATCTTCCTGTTTCACCCTGTCGACGAGCGCGACAGCGTGGAACGTGTCTTCCTGCCCAAGGAAAGCTACCGCGATGTTCAACTGGGTGCAACCATTGGCCAGGTGCTGGTGGAACAGCAGGTGGTGACTCACGACCAGGTGGAACTCGCAGCGCGCGAACAGGAAACCCTGCGCAACCGCAAACTGGGCGACTACCTGGTCATCAAGGAGATCGTCAAACCTGAGCAACTGCTGGTGGCGCTGGAACAGCAGTCCAAGATGCCGATGGTGCGTATCGGCGAAGCGCTCACCGCCCTGGGGCTGGTGTCTGACCGGCAGCTGCAGGAAGCGCTGGAACGGCAGAAGACCGAGCGCACCGTGCCGCTGGGCGAGCTGCTCGTGAAAAGCGGTCAACTCTCGCGGCAAGACCTGCGCACCGCGCTGGCCCGCAAGATGGGTTACCCGGTGGTGGACCTCAACAAGTTCCCCATGGATGTGGAGGCCATGCGCCGCGTGCCCCCGGCACTGGCGCGCCGCCTGAAGGTGTTGCCTCTGCTCTGGAGCCAAGGCACGCTGATCGTCGCCGCTGAAGACCCGTCCCGCCGCGCGCTTATCGAAGAACTTGAATTCACCCTGCAATGCAAGGTGGTGGCAGCGCTGGCCAGCGGTTCGCTGGACAACAACCAGATCACTGAAATCTATGCACGCCACGGGCTGGATGCCGTGAAGGCCATGCCCGGCCAGCGCAACCAGCCGGACTACTCTTCGTCCAGTTCCGACAAGCTGCTCGAATCCCTGGAACAAGGGGTGGAGCAGGAAGACGAAGGTTCAGAAGAGGGCCCACAGATCGAGCAGTCCGACAACTCGCTGGTGCGCCTGATCAACACATTGATTGTGGAAGCCTTCAACCAGGGTGCGTCCGACATCCACATCGAGACCTTTGCCAGCAAACGCAAGGTGCGCATCCGTTTCCGCAAGGACGGGCGCCTGGTGCCCTACATGGAGCTCCCGCCCACCTACCGCTCGGCGCTGGTGGCGCGCATCAAGATCATGTGCGACCTCGACATCTCCGAGCGCCGCAAGCCGCAGGACGGCAAGATCGACTTCACGCGCTACTCACCCCAGCACAAGCTGGAACTGCGCGTGGCCACCATTCCCACCAATGGTGGTGCAGAGGACGTGGTACTGCGGCTGCTCTCCTCTGCCAAGCCCTTGAGCATTGACCAGCTGGCCCTGGCGCCTGCAAATCTGGCGCACCTGCGCGAGGTGATCGAACGCCCCTACGGCATGGTGCTGTGCGTGGGCCCCACCGGTTCGGGCAAGACCACCACCCTGCACGCGGTGCTGCAGCACATCAACACGCCAGACCGCAAGATCTGGACGGCCGAAGACCCGGTGGAAATCACCAACCCCGACCTGCGTCAGGTGCAGGTCAATCCCAAGATCGACTGGACCTTCGCCAAGGCGCTGCGCGCCTTCCTGCGTGCCGACCCCGACGTGATCATGGTTGGCGAGATCCGCGACGAGGAAACCGCCCAGACGGCGATCGAGGCTTCCCTCACTGGACACCTGGTGCTGTCCACCCTGCACACCAACAGCGCCCCCGAGACCGTGGTGCGTCTGCTGGACATGGGCATGGACCCCTTCAACTTCGCCGACTCGCTGCTGGCGGTGCTGGCGCAGCGTCTGGTGCGCCGTTTGTGCAAGGAATGCAGGGTGAGCGAGCCGGCCAGCGACGAGTTCATCGACGAACTCGTGGCCGACTACCGCCATGCCTTCCCGGCGGAACTGGCGCCCGCGCCCGAGCAGGTGCGCCAGGAATGGCTGGAACAGCATGGGCAGAATGGTCGCTTCATGCGCTACCACGCCCCCGGCTGCCCCAGCTGCGACAAGAGCGGCTACAAAGGCCGCGTGGGCCTGCACGAGTTGATGACGGTGGACTCGGCCCTGCGCAAGCTCATCCAATCGAAGGCTCCGGCCACCGAACTGTTGCGCACCGCCATGGCCACGCACAGCTTTCGCACACTGCGGCAAGACGGCATTCCCAAGGTGCTGGCCGGTCTGACCAGCATCGACGAGGTGCGAGCCAACTGCAACAACTGAGTTTTTGCCGACGCGTCAATAGCGCGGCGAATAGCTCTGCTGCATGAACGGCGGGCGTCGGCCTTTCAAGGCCTCCAGCATGATGAGTTCGGCGTCCGTGTGGTTGATGACGGGCGCGGCCTGCATTGGGGGCACGCCTGCATCAGCGCTGAGCAGGTAAGGCCGGTCGTGGTACTTGGTGACCATCTCGAACGCCCTGGACGGATCGGCCGTTGGCACCACCTCCGC
Source organism: uncultured Macromonas sp. (assembly GCA_946481585.1). Next base: position 8,150 of record CAMLOF010000078.1, read on the forward strand.
CCGGCCGTAACACAGGCAAAAGTAGGTCTGCTGAGGCGCCGCCTCGATGTAGCAGCCCGTGCCACGGATGCCGATGATGGCCGCCTGCGTTTCCAGCCGTTTGGGGCCTGGCCCGAATACCGACAGTATCTTGCCCTGCACGATCTGCAGCAAACCAGGCGAACCCTTCGGTTCGTGGCGCACTTCGGTATTGGCGCGCAGCAGGTAGGCGTCATTGCCCAGCACGTAAACGGCCTCGCCGTCAGCCCCCGTGGTAACCACATCACCCGGCAATACAAGGCGCCCCTCCTGGGCAGGCTCACCGTTGACGCGCACGTCGCCACGCACGCGGCGCAGCCCAGGGGGTTGAGGCCGGGTTCCCGCCGCCCAGAGCAAGCCGCTGGGCCAGCCGCCCAGCAACAGGAGTTGCAGGAGTTTGCGTCTTGGTTTCATGCGCAACATTGTGCGCGCAACCAAAGCGGTTGTGAACGGCCAGCGGGCTGGTCAGAGGTTGGGGGCCAGCAGGCGCTCCAATTCCGCTTCACTCATGCCACGCCGCTGCGCCATGTCCACCAACTGATCGTGGCCGATCTTGCCGACGTTGAAGTAGCTGCTTTCGGGGTGAGCAATGTAGAAGCCGCTCACGCTGGCCGCCGGGGTCATCGCCAGGCTCTCGGTCAGGCCCATGCCAATCTCGTCGCAGTGCAGCAGGTCGAACATGTCGCGCTTGACCGAATGGTCTGGGCAGGCGGGATAGCCCGGCGCCGGGCGTATGCCCTGGTACTTCTCGGCGATCAGCTCTTCGTTGCTCAGGCCTTCGTGCGGGGCGTAGCCCCACAAGTCGGTGCGCACGCGCTGGTGCAGGCATTCGGCAAAAGCCTCGGCCAGGCGGTCGGCCAGGGCCTTGAGCATGATGGCGTTGTAGTCGTCCTGCGCGGCCTCGAAGGCGGCGGCGCGCTTGTCAGCACCGATGCCCGCCGTCACCGCGAACACACCCACGTGATCGGCCACACCTGATGTCTTTGGCGCCACGAAGTCGGCCAGACAGCGGCTGGGGCGCATCACGCCGTCAATCTCCTGCTTCTCGGTCTGCTGGCGCATGCCGTGCCAGGTCAGCGCGACCTGGGTGCGGGTCTCGTCGGTGTACAGCTCGATATCGTCGTCGTTCACCGTGTTGGCCGGGTACAGGCCTACCACGGCGTTGGCCGTGAGCCAGCGCCCTTCCACGATCTTCTTCAGCATGGCCTGGGCGTCGGCAAAAACCTTGCGTGCCTGCTCGCCCACCACCTCGTCGTCCAGGATGGCTGGGTAAGGACCGGCCAGGTCCCATGTCTGGAAGAAGGGGCCCCAGTCGATGTACTTCTCCAGCTCGGCCAGGTCGAAGTTCTTGAACACGCGCCGCCCGGTGAACTTGGGCACCACGGGGGCGTAAGCGCTCCAGTCGAGCGGGGCCTTGTTGGCACGCGCCTTGGCCAAGGGCCACAGGGGTACCTGCTTCTTGTTGGCGTGCTGCGTGCGCACCTTGTCGTAGTCGGTGCGCAGCTCGGTCAGGTAGCTGTCCTTGCCGTCGCCCAACAGGCTTTGCGCCACACCCACGCTGCGCGAGGCGTCGGGCACGTACACCACCGGGCCGCTGTAGTTGGGGGCAATCTTCACCGCCGTATGCACGCGGCTGCAGGTGGCGCCGCCAATCAGCAGCGGGATGCCGCGCTCGCGAAAGTGCGGGTCTTTTTCCATCTCGCCCGCCACGTACTGCATTTCTTCCAGGCTGGGCGTGATCAGGCCGCTCAGGCCCACGATGTCTGCACCCACTTCCTTGGCCTTGGCCAGGATTTCGTGGCAGGGCACCATCACGCCCATGTTGACCACGTCGAAGTTGTTGCACTGCAAGACCACGGTCACGATGTTCTTGCCGATGTCGTGCACGTCGCCCTTGACGGTGGCAATGACGATCTTGCCCTTGGACTTGACGTCGCCTCCGGCGGCCTGGAGTTGGCGCTTTTCCTCTTCGATGTAGGGCACCAGGTGGGCCACGGCCTGCTTCATCACGCGCGCGCTCTTGACGACCTGCGGCAGGAACATCTTGCCCTGGCCGAACAGGTCGCCCACCACGTTCATGCCGTCCATCAGCGGGCCTTCGATGACGTGCAACGGCCGCCCGCCGTCGGCGCGCAGCGCCTGCCACATTTCCTCGGTGTCTTCGGTGATGTGTTCGTTGATGCCATGCACCAGCGCGTGCTTCAGACGCTCGCGCACCGACAGGGCGCGCCAGGCGTTGCGTGTGCTGTCGTCCTTGGCTGCGCCTTTCACGCTCTCGGCGATGTCCAGCAAGCGTTCGGTGGCGTCCGGGCGGCGGTTGAGCACCACGTCTTCCACGCGCTCGCGCAGCTCGGCGTCCAGGTCGTCGTAGACGCCGATCATGCCGGCGTTGACGATGCCCATGTCCATGCCCGCCTGGATGGCGTGGTACAGGAACACGGTGTGGATGGCCTCGCGCACGGGCTCGTTGCCCCGGAAGCTGAACGACACGTTGGACACACCGCCCGACACCTTGGCCCCGGGCAGGTTCTGCTTGATCCAGCGCGTGGCATTGATGAAATCCACCGCGTAGTTGTTGTGCTCTTCGATGCCCGTGGCAATGGCGAAGATGTTGGGGTCGAAGATGATGTCCTCGGGCGGAAAGCCGACCTCGTCCACCAGGATGCGGTAAGCGCGTTCGCAGATCTCGACCTTGCGCTCGTAGGTGTCGGCCTGGCCCTTCTCGTCAAAAGCCATGACGACCGTGGCCGCGCCGTAGCGCTTGATCAGCCTGGCCTGGCGCTTGAATTCGTCCACGCCCTCCTTCATGCTGATGGAGTTGACGATGCCCTTGCCCTGGATGCACTTGAGACCCGCCTCGATGACCGCCCATTTGGACGAGTCGATCATCACCGGCACGCGGGCAATGTCGGGCTCGCCAGCCATGAGGTTGAGGAAACGCACCATGGCGGCCTGGCTGTCCAGCATGGCCTCGTCCATGTTCACGTCCACCACCTGCGCGCCGTTTTCCACCTGCTGGCGCGCCACGGCCAGCGCCTCTTCGTACTGGCCGTTGAGGATCATGCGCGCGAACGCCTTGGAGCCGGTGACGTTGG
>CAMLOF010000079.1 GCA_946481585.1 uncultured Macromonas sp.
GCGTAGTCTGCCGACGCATACCCCGTGGTGGTAGCCAGCGACACCACGTGGAACGCGCTGCTGCGCAGGGCTTCCAGAAAGTCATCATGCACGCGGTGCTCCAGCAGCATGATGGACACCAAGGCAATGGACACTGCCAGCACCGTGAAATAGGTGCGAATTTCGCGGTCGTTGCTGATGGGGCGCAGCGACAGCGAGCGGATCACCACGAAATAACGAACGAAGCTGATGCCCGCAAGCGTCATGAAAATGATGGCCACGGTCTCCATGCGTGCGGAGTCCCAGTGGCCGAAGCTGGCATCGTGCGACGAAAAGCCCCCCAAGCCCATGGTCGTGCACATGTGCATGAAGGCGTCGGCCCAGCTCATGCCCGCCCACCGATAGGCCAGCAGGCACGCAGCGGAAAACAGAAAGTACACCCCCCACAGCCCTCGCGCCGTTTCTGCAATGCGGGGCGTGAACTTGGTGTCCTTCATGGGCCCCGGCGTTTCGGCCTTGTAGAGCTGCACGCCACCCAGCCCCAGCAGCGGGAGCACAGCCACCACCAGCAGCATGATGCCCAGACCACCCACCAGTTGCAGAAAGCAGCGCCAGATGTTCACCGACACGGGCAGGCCATCCAGCCCCGAAAGGGCCGTAGCCCCCGTGGCGGTGAGCGCGCTCATCGCCTCGAAGTACGCCTGGCTCACCGTGATGCCGGGCACGGTGAACACCAGCGGCACCGCCGCGTAGGCCGTGAGCACCACCCACACCAGGTTGACCAGCAGGAAGCCGTCCCTCGACAACAACTCCCGCCGATGGCTCTTGGTAAGCAGCCACAGCAACCAGCCACTGCCAAACGTCAGCCCGAAGCATACGCCCCACACGGTGCGCAAATGATCCGCGTCCTCCGACAGTGCCCAGGCCATGGGCACCAGCATGGCGAATGCGAACGCCATGAGGATGCGCGACAACAGCGCCAGCACCGGCCCGAAAAGCTGCATCATGCCTGCCCCATCAACCGAAGAAGGTGGCGCCCACCTGGAAGAGCTTCTCCACCTCGCGCACCAGGCGCTTGTTGGGGATGAAGATGACGATGTGGTCGTTGCTCTCGATCAAGGTGTCGTGGTGCGGCATGAGCACCTGCGCGTCGCGCCCCTCGCCACGCACAATCGCGCCTATGCGTGCGCCCTTGGGCAGCTTCACTTCCTCAACACGCTTGCCCACCAGGCGCGAGGTTTTCACATCACCGCGCGCAATGCCTTCCAGCGCTTCGGCGGCGCCCCGGCGCAGGCTGTGCACCGCAACCACGTCGCCACGGCGCACATGGGCCAGCAGTTCGCCAATCACCGTCTGCGCGGGCGAAACGGCAATGTCGATGGTGCTTCCCTGCATCATGTCGGCGTAGGCACGGCGGTTGATCAAGGCCACCACGCGGCGCGCGCCCAGCCGCTTGGCCAGCATCGACGACATGATGTTGTCCTCGTCATCGCTGGTCAGCGCGAGGAACAGGTCCATGTCGGCCACGTTTTCCTCTTCCAGCAGGTCTTCGTCCACGCTGTCGCCGTGCAGCACCAGCGTGCTCGAAGGCAGTTGGCTGGCCAGGTACTCGCAACGCTTGGCGTCGTGTTCGATGACCTTGACCTGACACTGCCCCACCAGGCTGCGCGCCAGCCGCAGGCCCACCTTGCCGCCGCCCGCGATCATCACGCGCTGCACCGGCTTGTCGATGTTGTGGATGGCGGCCAGCACGTGGCGGATCTTGTCGCTGGCCGCCAGCAGGAACACCTCGTCGCCGGGCAGAATGCGCGTGGTCTTGGTGGCCTCCATCTCGGTGTCCAGCCGGTACAACGCCACCACACGCATCTCGGCCTGGGGAAAGCGCTCCTTGAACTCGCCGATGGTGTGCCCCACCAGCGCGCCACCGGCCGAAGCACGCACCGCAATCAGGCACACCCTGCCCTCGGCGAACTCCAGCACCTGCAGCGCCTCGGGGTAGTCGATCAGCTGGTGGATGTAGCGCATCACCGATTCTTCCGGGCAGATCACCCGGTCCACAGCGAAGCCACTCTTGCCCATCAGCTCGTCGCCTTCGATGAACTCGGGCGAGCGCAGCCGCGCTATGGTGGTGGGCACGTTGAACACGTCATGCGCCACCTTGCAAACCACCAGGTTGGACTCGTCGGCCGCCGCACAGGCAATCACCATGTCTGCGTCCTTGGCGCCTGCTTCACGCAGCACCGACGGCTGTATGCCATTGCCGACCACACCGCGCAGGTCCAGCCTTTCTTCTAGCGCGCGCAGGCGCGCGGGGTCCTGGTCAATGACGGTGATGTCGTTCTGTTCGGACACCAGGCTTTCGGCCACGCTTTCGCCGACGCGGCCCGCGCCCAGGATGATGATGTTCATAGGATTACTTCAAACTGCCGAAGACCTTTTGCAGGATCTGGCTGCCAGTGCCCACCGGGTCCTGCCGAATCTTCTTCTCTTCCTCGCCGATGACGAGGTAGAGCCCGTCCAGCGTCTTGCCCGTGACGTACTGCTGCAGGTTGGCGTCTTTTTCACGAACCAGCCCGTAGCGGGCGGCCCGCCCGGCAAAGTCGTTGTACTTCTGCGCCAGCGCCACCTTTTCGGTGGCCTGGGTCACGATGGGCAGAAACCGCGTGGTCAGGGGCTCACGCGTCTTGCCCGCAAAAAAGTCGGTCACGGAGGTGTCGCCGCCGGTCAGGATGTTCTTGGCGTCGGTCACCGTCATATCGCGCACGGCCTTGACCAGCAGGTCCCGCCCCATGGGCACCGCCGCCTCGGCGGCGCGGTTCATGGCTGTTTCCAGCTCGTCCACGCGTTTGCCCTGGCCAAAGGTGCGCAACAGCTTGGCCGCGTCGTCCAGGTAGCCCGGCAAGGGAATGCGCACCTTGGGGTTGCCCAGAAAACCGTCGCTGCGGCCCAACAGCCCCACGGCTGCCAGTGCGCCGCGCTCCAGCGCGGCCTTCACTCCTGCGCTGGCATCGGCACCTGACAGGTCTGCCAGGGTGAGCGCACGTGCCTGGCGCCAGGCAGCCAGGGTCAGCAACAGGCCAAAGCCTGCCTGGTGGAAGCCGCGCCGTGTGGCGACAGCAAGAGTGGGTTTCGTGTCTGCCATGTGTTTGATTATGCGCCCGCTGTCCGCCTTGGTGCATACCGACTCGACCTCCAAAAATGTGAAATATGGCACGCGTATTGCTTGCCAGCCCTTTGCCCGGCTTCATGGCCCAGGCACGGTGCGCCAACGGCGGTGCGCCGCCACCGCAAAGCGCCTTTACCTGTCCCCAAACAGGTGCGGGCGCTTTTTGCTTCGATTGCCCCAACAGCCATGTTTGCACCAAGTCAGTGCAGGAAGCATCAAAATGAAGAACTGGATACTGAACCTCAGGCTGTCACGCAAATTCCTACTGATCGGACTGGTCGCTCTGCTGATGGTGAGCCTTCCCACAGCTTTGGTCGTTGCACAAAAAGTCCGCCAGTGGCGCACCGACCTGGCCCGCGTGGAGGTCATGCCTGCGGCCGCCGCTTTGCTGCAGCTGGTCCGCACCACGCAGCAGCACCGCGGCTTGTCCAACGGCTTTCTGGGCGGCGTGGAGGCAATGGCCAAGAACCGCCAAGCCATGGAGGCTGAGGTCAACAAAGCCCTTGGCGCTGCACTGGACTCGTTGGCGGCACGCAATGCAGCGGCCTTGTCGGCAGAACTGCAAGACCAGCAAAAATCGTGGAAATCTCTGGCGGCGGAAGTCAGCCAGAAATCCATTGCCAGCCCGGCGAGCTTTGCGCGGCATACCGAACTGATCGCGCGCCAGCTCGCGCTGTTGGAGGCCCTGGCCGACGCCAGGGGCTTGGCCCGTGACGACGACCCCGCCCACCACCACACCGTGATGGCGGTACTCAGCCACCTGCCCCAACTCACCGAAACGCTGGGCCAGATGCGCGCCCGCGGCGCCTTCCTGCTGGGGCGTGGCGAGGCGTCCAGCAGCGACAAGGCATCGCTGCAAGCGCTGCTTCAACTGTCACAGCACCACATGCACAACGCGAACAAGTCGCTGGACAAGGCCATGGCTGCTCGCAGCAATCTGGGCAGCACACTTGCCCCACCCCTGCAAACCGCAAAAGATGCGGCCACCCACGCCACCGGCCTGGCGCGCACGGCAATCATCGACGCCGAAGCCCTGAGCGAGGCGCCAACAGCGTACTTCGGCACGTTCACTCAAGCCATTGACCTTCAGTTCAAGCTGATAGACACAGCCTTCGCCTCGCTTGACGCTGCCTTGCGCCAACGTGCCAGCGCGCATTTGAACGAACTGGCCGCGCTGGCCGCAGCGGTGCTCGTGCTCGGCAGCGCGGCCACATGGGTCATGGTCATCGTCAGCCGTGGCACAACCCGCGACATCCGCCGCGCGCTGGACGTGGCCAACACAGTTGCCTCTGGCGATCTTTCCTCCAGCATTGCGCCGGGCGGGCGTGACGAAGCAGGCCAATTGCTTGAAGCGCTGCGCACCATGAACGGCAGCCTCGTACGCATCGTTCAGCAGGTGCGGCAAGGCAGCGACAACATTGCATCCGCGTCGTCACAAATTGCCAGCGGCAACGCCGACCTGAGCCAGCGCACCGAAAGCCAGGCAGCCAACCTGGAAGAAACCGCCGCGAGCATGCATGAACTCACTGGCGCTGTACAGCAAAGCGCCGAAACAGCACAGCAAGCCAGCCATCTGGCAACCCAGGCGAGCAAATCTGCCACGCAAGGCGGGCAGATCATGGCGCAGATGCTCAACACCATGGAAGAGATCAGTGCCAGCTCGCGGCGCATTGACGACATAACCTCGGTGATCGACGGCATTGCCTTTCAGACCAACATCCTCGCGCTCAACGCCGCCGTGGAAGCGGCGCGCGCGGGCGAACAAGGCCGGGGCTTTGCGGTGGTTGCCACAGAGGTGCGCACCCTGGCCAAGCGCAGCGCAGACGCGGCCAAGGAAATCAAGACACTCATCGGCGCCAGCGTCGAGCGCATTGGCACCGGCGCCGAGCTTGCCACGCAGGCCGGTGACAGCGTGAACGACATCGTGCACCAGGTTCAGCGCGTGAGCGACCTGATCGCCGAGATCAGCACGGCCAGCCTGTCACAGTCCTCGGGGATTGCCCAGATTGGTGCGGCCATCTCGCAGCTGGACCAGGCGACGCAGCAGAACGCCTCGCTGGTCGAGGAGTCGGCCAATGCCGCTGACAGCCTCAGCGCGCAGGCCCGACAGTTGTCTGAACTGGTGGGTGTCTTCCGGGTTGAAAGCAGGGACCGGATCACCTATTCCGGATGACGACACGCGGGTTTTCACCGAGGCGGCTGACAGCGGCTTGACAGCCTTGCGACGTAACGTAGGAGGTTCACAGAACCGCAGCATGAGCGAGAGCGGCTGCATCCAGGCCCTGACCGCGGAGGTACACCTACATGCGCAAGATGACCGTACGCGCCAAGCTCGCATTGACATTCGCCAGCCTGACCTTCTTCGTTCTGCTGGTGGCAGGAATGGCGATCAAGACGCTTGACTCCGCGAACCAGCGCTTCACGGAATACGTCAACGGCGCCACGGCGCGCGCCACCGAAGTCCAGATGGTTCGGGGCGCCGTGGATCTTCGCGCCATCGCATCGCGGGACCTGACCATCGTTCGCGGCGCAGATGAAATCGCCAAGATCAAGGCGGTTGTTGACAAGGCTCAGGCAGCGGTTCAGCACCACCTGGAACGCCTTAAGACACAAGGAAGCCAGCCGGGCGTCAGCGATCAGACCCGCCAGATGATCGCCGAGATCGAGAAGATCGAACGCGCCTACGCCCCCATCACCCAGGCCATCGTGGCCGCTGCGCTGGAAGGTGACCCGGACACGGCGACAACCAAAGTCCTGCTGGAGTGCCGCCCCATGCTGGAGGCGATGATCAAGGCCACCGACGCCTATGCCGACACAGCGGCCCAGGAGTCGGCCGCCCTGATCGCGCAGTCCGAGGCGCAGTACCGTGCTCAGCAGGTCGTCTTGCTGGCCGTTTGCGCGGTTGCCATCGCCGCCGCTATTGCCGGCGGCACGCTCATCACGCGAAGCCTGACCCGCGCCCTGGGCGCAGAACCTGCAGAACTTTCCGAGGTGGTGAACCGCGTGGCCAACGGCGATCTCTCCACCCCCATTGCGTCGGCCAACCGGCACCCTGCGAGTGTGATGGCAACGCTCGGGCGCATGCAGGAGTCCCTCATCCGTCTTGTCGCTTCGGTGCGCCACGGCAGCGAAGCCGTCGCCAACGCCAGCAGCGAAATCGCCTCGGGCAACCAGGACCTGTCTGCCCGCACCGAACGGCAGGCCAGCGCCCTGGAAGAAACCGCCGCCTCCATGGAAGAGCTGGGCTCTACCGTGCACCAGAACGCCGACAACGCCCGCCAGGCCAACCAGCTGGCTCACGACGCATCCACCGTAGCGGTTCAAGGCGGCGATGTCGTGGCCCAGGTGGTGGACACCATGAAGGGCATCAACGACAGCTCACGCAAGATCGCCGACATCATCAGCGTCATCGATGGCATCGCCTTCCAGACCAACATCCTGGCGCTCAACGCCGCCGTGGAAGCGGCGCGGGCTGGAGAGCAGGGGCGTGGCTTTGCCGTGGTGGCATCCGAGGTGCGCAGCCTGGCCGGGCGCAGTGCCACCGCAGCCAAAGAGATCAAGGAACTCATCACCGACAGCGTGGGGCGCGTGGAAGCAGGCACCGCGCTGGTGGACAAGGCCGGTGCCACCATGGAAGAGGTGGTCGCCAGCATACGCCGAGTCACCAGCATTGTTGGCGAAATCAGCGCCGCCAGCAGCGAGCAGCGCGACGGCATCACCCAGATCAGCGAGGCTGTGTCCAGCATGGACCAGACCACGCAGCAGAACGCCGCCTTGGTGGAGCAGATGGCCGCAGCCACCGAAGGTCTGCGTACTCAAGCGCAATCGCTGGTTCAGGCGGTGGCCGTGTTCAAGCTGGACAGCGGCCAGGCCCTGATCACAACGCGCGCTGGATGATGATCTTCTGCACGTCGCTGGTGCCTTCGTAGATCTGGCACACGCGCACGTCGCGGTAGATGCGCTCCACGGGGAAGTCGCTCACCACGCCGTAGCCGCCCAGCGTCTGGATGGCCACCGAACAGACCTGCTCGGCCACCTCGCTGGCAAACAGCTTGGCCATGGCAGCCTCCTTCAGGCAGGGGCGGCCCGCGTCCCGCAGGCTGGCTGCGTGCCAGATGAGCTGGCGCGCCGCTTCCAGCCGCGTGGCGCATTCGGCCAGGCGGAAACCCACCGCCTGGTGGTTGAAGATGGCGGTGCCGAAAGCCTCGCGCTGCTTGGCGTAGTCGATCGCCACGTCCAGCGCGCTGCGCGCCATACCCACGCTCTGCGCGGCAATGCCAATGCGTCCACCTTCCAGCGCGCTCAAGGCAATCTTGTAGCCCTCGCCCTCCTCGCCTATGCGGTTTTCGGCAGGAATGCGGCACTGGTCGAAGTTGATCTGCGCGGTGTCGCTGCTGTGCTGACCCAGCTTGTCCTCCAGGCGCGCCACCACATAGCCCGGCGTGGCGGTGGGCACCAGGAAGGCGCTCATGCCTTTCTTGCCCGCAGCCTTGTCCGTCACCGCGATCACAATGGCCACGTCGCCGTTCTTGCCGCTGGTGATGAACTGCTTGACGCCGTTGATGACGTAGCTGTCGCCCTCACGCATGGCGGTGGTACGCAGGGCCGATGCGTCCGAGCCCACGTGCGGCTCTGTCAGGCAGAAGGCCCCCAGCATTTCGCCGCGCGCCAGCGGGGCCAGCCACTTCGCCTTTTGCGCGTCATTGCCGTAGCGCATGAGGATGGCGTTGACCGGGCAGTTGGTCACGCTGATGGTGGTGCTCACGCCACCGTCACCGGCGGCGATCTCTTCCAGCACCAGCGCCAGCGTCAGGTAGTCCAGGCCAGCACCGCCCAGTTCCTCGGGGACGCAAATGCCGTAAGCGCCCAATGCCGCCAGGCCTTGGTGGGCTTCCTTGGGAAAGTGGTGCTCCTTGTCCCACTTGGCGGCATGCGGCCACAACTCTTCCTGTGCGAAGGCGCGCACGGCGTCACGGATCATTTCCTGGTCTTGGGTCAGCAGCATGGGTTTGTGTGAAGTTTCAAAGTTTGAAGGTACTCACCAACTGGTTCAGGTACTGCGCCTGCTCGCGCAGGCTCATGGCTGCGGCGGTGGACTCCTCGACCAGCGCAGCGTTCTGCTGCGTCATCTGGTCGAGCTGCACCACCGAGGCGTTCACGTTGCCAATGTCGGTGCTCTGTTCGGAAATGGCGGCGGTCACCTCGCCAATCAGGTCTGCCACGCGCCGCACGGCCTCAACAATCTCGCTCATCGTCTGCCCCGCACCGGACACCAGCGACGAGCCCGCCTCCACGCGCTCAACACTGGTGCCAATCAGGGTCTTGATCTCTTTGGCGGCTTCGGCGCTGCGGCTGGCCAGGCTGCGCACCTCGGAGGCCACCACGGCAAAACCCCGGCCCTGCTCACCCGCACGCGCCGCTTCCACGGCGGCGTTGAGCGCCAGGATGTTGGTCTGGAAGGCAATGCCGTCGATGACGCCAATGATGTCGGCGATCCTCTGCGAACTGGCGCGGATGTCGTCCATCGTGGCCACGACCTTGGACACCTCCTCGCCGCCTCGCGACGCCACATCGGCCGCCGACGTGGCCAGCTGGTTGGCCTGGCGCGTGGCGTCGGCCGACTGGCGCACCATGCCCGCCACCTGCTCGATCGACGCCGCCGCTTCCTCCAGGTTGGCCGCCGTGCGCTCGGTGCGTTGGCTCAAGTCCTGGCTACCGGTGGCGATCTCGTCGCTGGCCGTGGTGATGTTGCCGGTGGAGTGGCGCACCTCGCCCACAAGCTGCCGCAGCGACTGCTGCATGCGCGCCAGCCCGCCCATCAGGCTGCTCTGGTGTGCGCTGGCGGCCAGCGGTACCGACAGGTCACCCGATGCGATCTGCGCGATGGCCGAACGGGCCTCGGCCGGGTCGCCGCCCAGTTCGCGCTGCACGGTTTTGCGAATGTAGAGGGTGAAAAGCACCGACACCACCACGGCCACCAGCGACAGGGCCACGGCAAACGCCACCGCCCGGTCTACGTTGCGGTTGACGTTGCCAAACACCTGCTCCGAAGTGGCCCCCGCAGCCTCGATCAGCTTGAGCAGCTCGCCACGCAATTGGCGCCAGGCAGGTGTTTCCGTTGCGCTCAGGAAAGAGACCGTGTCAGGCGCCTGTTCGCGCACCTTGGCCAGCACCTGGTCCTGCGCCTGGGCGTGGCTGGCACGCAGCGCCGCCAGCTGGCGCACCCCCTGCTCGAACCCTGTACCCTGCGACACCTGGGTCACGTCCGCATAGGCCTTGTCGTAGGCCTTGCGGGCGTTGTCCAGGTTCTCGACCGCGCGCTTGTCCTCAGGGTTCAACACCACGTTGCGCAGCGCCTGGCCCATCTGCAGGCCCTGAGCGTACATCTCGGTCAGTCCAGTGCTGATGCGTTGCTCCGTCTGCACATAGGCGCCGAACTGCTGCTTGGTGTACAGCAGTCCTCCTATGCCCCCGGCCAGGCCGAGAATGAACAGCAGCGCAGGCAGCACTGCAGACAACAGGATACGGGTATCGAAACGCATCAGTCAGGCCTCCTTAAGCCAAGCATCACACTTGGCACAAGGGTCTGATCATAGGACTTCCAGCGCCACCGCCGTGGCCTCGCCACCGCCAATGCACAGCGTGGCCACACCTTTCTTCAGGCCGCGCGCCTTCAGTGCATGGATCAGCGTGACCATGATTCGTGCACCACTTGCGCCGATGGGGTGACCCAGCGCGCAGGCACCGCCGTTGACGTTGACCTTCTCGTGCGGCACGTTCAGCTCGGCCATCAGCGCCATGGGCACCACGGCGAAAGCCTCGTTGATTTCCCACAGGTCCACGTCACCTACGCTCCAGCCCGCCTTGGCCAGCACCTGCTGGCTCGCGCCCACCGGCGCGGTGGAGAACCATTCCGGCTCCTGCGCGTGCGTGGCGTGCGCCACGATGCGTGCCAGTGGCTGGCAACCCAGACGCTGCGCCGTGGACGCCTTCATCATCACCAGCGCAGCGGCGCCGTCGTTGATGCTGGAGCTGGATGCGGCAGTGATGGTGCCGTCCTTCTTGAAGGCGGGCTTGAGCGCAGGGATCTTGTCCAGCTTGATCTTGCCCGGGCCTTCGTCGATGCTGACCACGCGCTCACCTGCACGCTCTTTCACCGTCACGGGGGTGATCTCGGTGGCAAAGCTACCGTCTTGCGTGGCGCGTTGGGCGCGCTTGACGCTCTCAGTGGCGAAGGCGTCCTGCTGCTCGCGGCTGAAGCTGTACTTGGCCGCGCAGTCTTCACCGAAGGTGCCCATGCTTCGACCGGGCTGGTAGGCGTCCTCCAGGCCGTCGAGCATCATGTGATCGAAGATGCGGTCGTGGCCGATGCGATAGCCGCCGCGCGCCTTGGGCAGCAGGTAGGGTGCGTTGGTCATGCTTTCCATGCCCCCGGCCACCAGCACTTCGTGGCTGCCCGCCAGCAGCATGTCATGCGCGAACATGGCTGCGCGCATGCCGGAGCCGCACATCTTGCTGAGCGTCACCGCGCCAGCGCTCTTGGGCAGGCCGCCCTTGAATGCGGCTTGGCGCGCCGGGGCCTGGCCCTGGCCTGCCATCAGGCAGTTGCCGAAGATCACCTCGGTCACCAGTTCCGGGGCCACACCAGCGCGCTGCACGGCGGCCTGGATGGCTGCGCCGCCCAGATCGTGCGCGGCCAGCGAGGAAAAGTCACCCTGAAAAGCCCCCATGGGGGTGCGTGCGGCGCCGACGATGACGATGGGGTCTTGCATGGTTTGCTCCTGTGAGGGTTAGTTGACGTTTACGTAAACGTTAATTCTCGCAGAGTCTCTGGCTGGCGTCATCTGCGCTCTCAAAAATGTTGCTGCTGTGGGCTTTGCTCGCTGCGGCAGGCCTGGCGCAGCCACGAAAGTTGTTGGAGTGCAACCGTTGGTGTGCCAACAGTGCTTCTGCCAAGGCGTGTGCGCCCAGGGGCTGGCGCGCCTGACGAGGTGCCGAGAAGCGCAGATGCCGTGGCTGCGCGCTTTAGC
>CAMLOF010000080.1 GCA_946481585.1 uncultured Macromonas sp.
TGGCGCAACTCCTCCGGCGACCATTCGTCGTCGTTCTCGTTGTAGCTGATGTCGAAGTGGCTGCGCAGACGCTCCAGCACTTCAGGAAAGATGGCGCGAGCCACCAGGACGCGGGGGCGGTTGCTCATGGGTCAGACGGCGAGCAGTTCAACTTCGAAAAGCAAGGTGGCGTTGGGCGGAATCACGCCACCCGCGCCACGCGCACCGTAGCCCAGTTCAGGCGGGATCACCAGGCGGCGCGTGCCACCCACAGCCATGCCCTGCACGCCCTCGTCCCAGCCCTTGATGACATGCCCTGCGCCGAGCGGAAACACGAACGGCTGGCCACGGTCTTTGCTGGAGTCGAATTTGCCGCCCTGCTCACCGTTGTTGTAGAGCCAGCCGGTGTAGTGCACGCTGACGCGCTGGCCAGCGCGGGCAACGTCGCCGCTGCCGACCACGGTGTCTTCAAATTGCAGGCCGCTGGGGGTGGTATTCATGAGGATTCCTTTTGGTGGTTTGTTTTTATTCGAGCCAGGTGGTGAAGTCTTGCACCGGCTCGCGCGGGGTGACGAAGGTGTTGACCTTGTCTGACGGGTCGGCGTAGCCCAGAGCCATGCCGCAGACCAGCATTTCATTGTCGCCCGCGCCCACGTGGGGCAGGATGATGCTGGCGAAATTGTTCCAGGCGGCCTGGGGGCATGTGTCCAGCCCATGTGCGCGTGCAGCCACCATCAGGTTCTGCATGAACATGCCCGTGTCCACGAGCGCGCCGCCGCCCATGATCTTGTCCACGGTGAACATCAGCCCCACGGGCGCGTCGAAGAACTTGAAATTGCGCTGGTGCTGCGCGTGCATCTTGTCCTTGTCGCCCTTGGTAATGCCGAGCAGACCGTACAGACCCCAGCCGTTTTCGCGGCGGCGGTCGATGTAGGGGCTGACCCACTGGCGGGGGTAGTAGTCGTAGGCTTCCTGGTACTGCTCGGCCAGCGCGGGGTTGGCGCGAATGGCGTCGTGCGCGGCGCAGACCTTTTGCACCAACGCGTCGCGCGAGGCGCCTTGCAGCACGTAGACCTTCCAGGGCTGGGTGTTCGTACCAGAGGGCGCACGGCTGGCCACGCGCAGCAGGTGCTCCATGGTTTCGCGCGGCACCGGCTTGGGCAGGAAGGCACGAACCGACAGGCGACCTTCGATGGCGGCATCCACACTGGCAGGGTCGGCCACTGGCGGACGGCTCAGGGCGGGCGGGTTCTGGCTCATTTCTGTCTCCATGCTGATGTGACGTTTACGTAAACGTCAATTATGTCGGTATTGCTGCTTCGCTGCAGAACCAATGGTCATTGCAGGGCCTCCAGTGCGCTTCTCAGCTTATCTGGCAAAGGCACGGGCCGCCGCGTCTGCCGATCCACGTACACGTGCACGAAATGACCGCTTGCCGCCGTCTGCTCACCTGCGCTGCTGAACAGCCCAACCTCGTAGCGCACGCTGGAACGTCCCATGTGCGCTACCCGCAAGCCAGCGTGGACTGTGTCGGGGAAAGCCGACGGTGCAAAGTAATTGCACTGCGTTTCAATCACCAGCCCGATCACTTCGCCAGCATGGATGTCCAACGCGCCTTGCTCAATCAGATAACCGTTGACCGCCGTATCAAACCAGCTGTAATAGACCACGTTGTTCACGTGGCCGTATATGTCGTTGTCCATCCAACGCGTTCCGATGACACGGAACACACGGTAGGTACTGCGCGGCTGTGGTTGAGGGCGGTCGCTACTCATGCCGCCCGATTGTGCCAGCCCCCTGCCGCGCGCCATGCCTGCCAGCGCTGCCAATGTGACACTGCCACACGGAAGGTGTTGACCTGCACGCGCACGGTGGTGGAGATATCGTGTCCGTAACCACCAGCCATGGACATGGCTACGGGTATGCGGCGCTGCCAGGCCCAGTCGAACACGCGCCGGTCGCGGGCCTCCATGCCATCGTCGGTCAGCTTGAGTCGGCCGAGGCGGTCACCCTCGTGCGGGTCAGCGCCCGCGAGGTAGATGATCAACCCGGGATCAAAACGACGCTCCAACTCGCCCAGCCCCTGTTCCAGCGCCTCCAGGTACTGGTCATCGCTGCAGCCATCAGGCAGCTCAATGTCGCAATCGCTGGGTTCCTTGCGAAACGGAAAATTGCGGGCGCCGTGCAAGGAAAGCGTGAAAACCGTGTCGTCGTCCTTGAAGATGCTGGCCGTTCCGTTGCCTTGGTGAACATCCAGGTCAATGACCGCCACATGCAGGGGACGCTGCCTGTTGGTGTGCCCCTGGCGCGCCCACTCCGCCTGCATGAGCCTGGCCGCCACGGCAGTGTCGTTGAACACGCAAAAACCGCTGCCTTTGTTGGCGTAGGAATGGTGCGTGCCACCGGCCAGGTTGGCGGCAACACCTTCGCCAGCCAGAGCAACCCGGCAGGCTTGCACCGTGGCCCCAACGGAACGGCGTGCCCGCTCTGCCATGGCTGGTGTCCAGGGAAATCCAATCTCGCGTTGCTCGGCAGGCGTCAGGCCGCCGTTGGCAACCGCCTCAATGTATCGAGGGGTGTGCACGAGCGCCAACTCCCCGTCGGTGGCGGCCTGTGCCTGTCCCATGCGAATCTGCGGCAAGGTTTCGGCCAGCCGCTCCCGCAGCAGCGAATACTTGGCCATGGGGAAACGGTGCCCCTGAGGCAAGGGAAGAACAAAATGGTCGGCGTAGAAACTTTGCACACGAACATTCTGCACGGGGTGAACAGAACATTTTTGCTGCGACGCAACAAAACCCCTTGCAATTCGGTGAGTGATGCCTATAATTGAAGTCATGTTGCAGCGCAGCAAATGAGCAAGAACAAAGACTTGCATCGACATGCGGCCCTCAACATCCCTTCGACCCTTGCATTTGGAGTATGACGATGCTGACCGCTGAGCAACTGCTTGCCGCCCAGAAAGCCAACATGGAAACCCTGTTCGGTCTGACCCAGAAGGCCTTCGAAGGTGTTGAGCGTCTGGTGGACCTCAACGTGCAGGCCACCAAGGCCGCGCTGACCGAATCCGCCACCAATGCACAGGCATTGATGAGCGTTAAAGACGCACAGGAACTGATTGCCCTGCAGGCGTCTTTGATGCAACCCCTGGCTGAGAAAACTGCCGCCTACAGCCGCCAGCTGTACGAGATTGCCTCTGGCACCGGCGCTGAATTCGCCAAAGCTGCTGAAGGCCAGGCCAGCGACGCCCAGCAAAAATTCATGGCTGTTGTTGACAACGTTGCCAAGAACGCCCCCGCCGGCTCTGAAGCTGCTGTGGCCGTGATGAAGAATGCCGTGGCCGCTGCCACTACCGCCATGGAATCGGTGCAAAAGGCCGTCAAGCAGGCCAATGAAATCGCCGAAAGCAATTTCCACGCGGTGGCCGCCAGCGCCACCCAGGCTGCAAAGCCCGCAGCCAAGAAGCGCTGAGAGTTTCTTTTTCGGTTGTCTCCTCGGGTCTCTTCGAAGTCGGATTCAGGGACCCTTTCAAGGCCTCCCCTCTGGGTGAGGCCTTTTTTTATGCCCGCCTGTTGTTCAAAGGCTGCGCGCGGCCAGTTCCGGACGACGCAAGGCCTGCAATTGCTCACGCAGTCTGGGCAACATGGCCTGCATGGCTTCCCGCCCTGCCACCATGGAGCGCTGACGTGAGGCGAAGTCGGCGCTGCCAACCCCTTGAAGCGCGGGGCGCACCACCACGTCAGCCCCGGACAGCACGTACTTGTTGATACTCTGACCCATGATGGCGAAGGTCTGCAAGACGACGCGGAATGCATCGGTTGTGGCCTGCCCGTCTGGCGCGCTGGAAATATCCACCGCGATCACCAGCTCGGCGCCCATCTGGCGCGCCTGCTCAACGGGCACGGGGGCCACCAGACCGCCATCCACATAATCCTTCCCAGAAATTTGCACAGGGGTGAAAACGCCGGGCACCGCGCTGGACGCCCTGACCGCTGCACCGGTGTCACCCCGTTGGAACAACACCCCTTTTCCCGTTCCCAGTTCGGTAGCCACGATGCCCAGAGGCATCGACATTTCGTGCAACTGTTTGCCTTGCACTTGCCGGTTGACGTAGCGCGCCAGCGCCTCCCCCCGCAACAAGCCCCGGTTGAACAGCGGAAGCGTCCAGTCTGCAATGGCGGCCTCTTCCATTTGTAGTGCGGCCTGCTCGAGCTCGGCGGCACTCTTGCCACTTGCGTACAGCGCCGCCACAAGGCTGCCCGCAGACGTACCCACCACCATGTCAGGCTTGATGCCGTTTTGTTCGAGCACCTGGATCACGCCGACATGCGCGAAACCGCGAGCCGCGCCGCCCCCCAGAGCCAAACCCACACGGGGAGCGCGCAGCTTGGGCGGCACAGGAACGGGTTCAGGCGTGGCGGGCTTGCCCGCATTCGATGGGCCTAGTGTGCCGCAACCCGTCAAGGCCGCGGCGCCAAGCATTGCAACGGCCAGCAGGCCGCGCCGCGTCACGAGCGGGTGGTGAAATTTCTCAGACATACTATTCTTCAATAAGAATGATTTGCGTTTGTGTTACTATAAGCCTTGACGGTCATGACGTTGGCCGCCGAAGCACGAAAGACCCTCATCCATACACCCATGATGAACTTCAAGACCACCCTGACCCGTATGCTCGCCGTGGCCGCAGCCTGTGGCGCCGCTTTTTCCGTCCAGGCACAGGACAAGGTTCTGAACCTCTACTCGGCGCGGCACTACCAGACCGACGAGGTGATGTACGAAACCTTCACCAAAACCACGGGCATCAAGATCAACCGCGTGGACGCAGACGATGCCGGTATTGTGGCGCGTCTGCGCGCTGAGGGTGCCGCGTCTCCGGCGGATGTGATCATGCTGGTGGACGCTGCGCGCATGGCTTCTGCAGACAGCCAGGGCCTGTTCCGCCCCATCAAGTCTGCCAAGCTGGACGCCGCGATTCCCGCGAACCTGCGCGCCACTGCCACGGCCGACGGCGTGACATGGACCGGTTTCTCCACCCGTGCCCGCGTGATCGTGTACGACCCGCTGCGTGTGAAAGCCGCTGACGTGGCGACCTACGAGCAACTGGCCGACCCCAAACTGAAAGGTCTGGTGTGCACCCGTTCGGGCTCGCACCCCTACAACCTGTCTCTGTTTGCCACCGTGGTGGACCGCCTGGGCGACCAAAAAGGCGAAGCCTGGCTCAAGGGCCTGGTGGACAACATGGCACGCTCCCCCAAGGGTGGCGACACCGACCAGATCACAGCCGTGGCATCTGGTGAATGCGGTGTGGCGTTGAGCAACACCTACTACATCGCCCGATTGGTGAAGTCCGACAAACCCGCAGACCGCGCCGTGATGGAACGCGTTCGCGTGGTGTTCCCGAACCAGGGCACCACCGGCACGCACGTCAACATTGCTGGCGCCGCAGTGGCCAAGCACGCAAAGAACATTGACAACGCTGTCCAGTTCATGGAATTCCTGGCCAGCCCGTTTGCTCAGGAGTACTTTGCCAACGGTAACAACGAATTCCCTGCAGCCAAGGGTGTGAAAGTTGAAAACGCAGCTCTCAAGTCCATTGGCGGAGACAACTTCAAGGCCGAGAACATTCCCCTGGGCGTGGTGGCCAAGAACATGACCAAGGTGCAGCAGATGCTGGACCGCGTCGGCTTCAAGTGACCCCGACTGCCGGAACCCCCACCGGCATACTTGACAGCCCGCTCACTGAGCGGGCTTTTTTTGCGCCATAATTGACGTTTACGTAAACGTAAACAAATCACAGGAGTGGACAGATGGAGATTGCAGGCAAGGTATTCGTGGTGACTGGCGGCGCATCTGGTTTGGGCGAAGGCACTGCGCGCATGCTGGCAGCAAACGGCGCAACGGTCGTCATTGCAGACATGCAGGCCGAAAAAGGCGAAGCCGTTGCCAAGGAAATTGGCGGCGCGTTCGTCAAGTGCGATGTAAGCAGCGAAGCCGACGGGCAAGCGGTGATTGCCAAGGCAACCTCCCTGGGCAAATTGATGGGCCTGGTGAACTGCGCGGGCATCGCCCCTGCTGAAAAGACTGTCGGCAAGAACGGCCCCCACGCCTTGGCCACTTACACCAAGACGATCACGGTGAACCTGGTGGGCACCTTCAACATGATCCGTCTGGCCGCCGATGCCATGTGCAAGAACGAGCCAGAGCCTACCGGTGAACGCGGCGTGCTGATCTCCACGGCATCCGTGGCGGCATACGACGGCCAGATTGGCCAGGCGGCCTATGCCGCGTCCAAAGGGGGGGTGGTGGGCATGACACTGCCTATCGCCCGTGATCTGGCGCGCAACGGCATCCGCAACATGACCATCGCCCCTGGTATTTTTGGCACCCCCATGCTGTTTGGCATGCCGCAGGAGGTACAGGACGCGCTGGCCGCTGGCGTGCCCTTCCCCTCGCGCCTGGGTACACCGCAAGACTACGCCAAGCTGGTCAAGCACATCGTGGAAAACGACATGCTCAATGGCGAGGTGATCCGCCTGGATGGTGCCATCCGACTCGCGCCGCGTTGATCCATGCCTGAGCGCGCAGGGCGCTACCCGCTTTATCCTGTATAAACAGGCATCCCACCACAGGATGCCTGTTTTTCGTCATGGCCGGACATACCCCCCAGGAAATCGCGCGCGACGCGGTGAAGTTGCTTGCGTCGCGCCGGCTCCCTCCTACACCGGATAACTTCCAGAACGCATACCATGAGGTGGCGGGCACCAAGCCCCTGCGTCCCTTTCCACTGGAAAACCTCCGACAGCTGACCAACGCCTTGCCGGAACGCACACCCGGCCAGGTTCGGCTGAAGACCCAGGTAGACCGCGCCGTGCGCATGCACAGCTGGGACGACCTGCAAAAAGCGCTGGTCAACCACCTGAGCCACAGCAGCGACAGCGCGCCAAACGTTTCGGCCCCGCTGGCCGTGGTTGAGGAAACCAGCCTGCCCGCCGACCTGCGCGAGCAAATGGCGCGCATCGTGGACAACGCGCTGCCGTCTGTTGGCAATGACGATCCGCGCATTGTTGAGCAAGCCCAGGAACTGGTGCGCTACCTGCGCCTGACCAGCCAGCATCAGCCGACGCTGCGAAAGATGATGGCGGACTTCGCCTTCCGTCTGTCTTTTGTGTCCGAAGAGCAAGGCACCATCCGAGCCAGCCTGCTCGGCCTGCTGCGCATGGTGTTCGAAAACATCGGCGACCTGAGCCCCGAGAACCCCTGGCTGCAGAACCAGATGAACGCGCTGATCCAGGCGGCGGAGCCCCCGCTGTCGGCCCGGCGTCTGGAAGATCTTCACCGCCAGTTGCGCGACGTGATTCACAAGCAGGCCGAGGCCAAGGAGCGCGGCTTGCAAGCCCAGGCCTTGATGAAGCAGGCCCTGAGCACCTTCATAGAGCGGCTGGGCGAGGTTACCGCCAGCAGCGGCCACTACCAGGAACAACTGGAGCAGTGTGCAACCCAACTGCAGACCGCCACCAGCCTGGACGAAATGGCCCCGGCGCTGCACGACGCCATTCAGGCGACCCGCGCCATGGTGGTGGAAAGCCAGCGCGTGGGAGACGAACTGCAGCTGCTGCGCGAGCGCACCACCCAGGCCGAGGCTGAAGTGCTGCGTTTGCAAGCTGAACTGGACCGCATGAGTGCCGTGGCCTGCCACGACATGCTCACCGGCGTGCTCAACCGCAAAGGTCTGGAGGAAGTCGTGGAGCGCGAACTGTCGCGCGCGCGCCGCCTGGGCAGCCACGTTTGCCTGGCACTGCTGGACATTGACGACTTCAAGAAAATCAACGACGAGCACGGCCACGTTGTGGGCGACGGCGCACTCAAGCACCTGGCAGACGTGGCACGCTCTGCCCTTCGGCCTGCCGATTCGGTCGCCCGCTACGGCGGCGAGGAATTCGTCATAGTGCTGCCTGACACCGAGGTCAACGAAGCCGAAGAGGTGGTTTCCCGCCTGCAAAGGGCATTGACCACCCAGCTTTTCCTGCAGGACACCAAGGGCCTGCTGATCACCTTCAGCGCGGGTGTTACGCAACTGAGTCCAGACGAAGGCAGCGGCCCTGCCCTGCGCCGAGCTGACCAGGCCATGTATCTGGCCAAGCGCAGCGGCAAAAACCGCGTCTTCAAAGCCTGACCGGCTAGCCTGCCTGCCGTGGCCATACCCCAGAGCTTCATCCAGGAACTGCTCGCCCGCGTTGATATCGTCGAGGTGGTGGGGCGCTACGTGCAGCTCAAGAAGGGTGGCGCCAACTTCATGGGGTTGTGCCCATTTCACGGGGAAAAATCGCCATCGTTCAGCGTGAGCCCCACCAAGCAGTTTTTCCACTGTTTTGGCTGCGGCAAACACGGCAACGCGGTCGGCTTCTTGATGGAGCACACTGGCGTGGGCTTCGTTGAGGCGGTGAAAGACCTTGCGCAGCAGGTGGGCCTGCAGGTGCCGGAGGAAGACGTATCGCCCCAAGACCGGGCCCGCGCCGCAGAACAACGGCAAAAGCAGACGACGCTGACCGACGTGCTGGAAAAAACCGCCGAGGCTTACCGCCAGCAGTTGCGCCAGGCGCCTCGTGCCATCGAATACTTCAAGGGACGCGGCCTATCGGGCCAGATCGCCAAGACGTTTGGGCTGGGCTATGCCCCCGAGGGTTGGCGGTTTTTGTCCACGGTGTTCCCCGACTACCAAAGCCCACTGCTGGTGGAAGCTGGGCTGGTGATTGCATCGGAAGGGCAAGGCGACGAAGGCGGCACCCAAGATACGCGCGAAGGCAAGCGTTATGACCGCTTCCGCGACCGGGTGATGTTCCCCATACGCAACGTCAAGGGTGAGTGCATTGGTTTTGGCGGCCGGGTGCTCGACAAGGGTGAACCAAAGTACCTGAACTCCCCCGAAACGCCGGTATTCAGCAAGGGGCACGAGCTTTACGGACTGTTCGAGGCGCGCACAGCCATTCGGCAAGAAGGCTATGTGCTGGTGACCGAAGGCTACATGGATGTGGTGGCGCTGGCGCAACTGGGCTTTGGCAACGCCGTGGCCACCCTGGGCACGGCTTGCACGCCCGACCACGTGCGCAAGCTGTTCCGCTTCAGTGATGCCGTGGTGTTTGGCTTTGACGGGGACGCCGCTGGGCGGCGCGCCGCACGCAAGGCGCTGGAGGCTTCCCTGCCCTGGGCCACGGACACGCGCTCCATCAAGTTCCTGTTCCTGCCCCCGGAACACGACCCGGACAGCTACATCCGCGCCCATGGCACGGAGGCGTTTGCCCAATGCGTGAAAGAGGCAACGCCGCTGAGCCGGTTTCTGCTGGAGGTGGCGGCCACCGACTGCGACCTGGACACCGCCGAAGGCCGCGCCCGCATGGCCAGCCAGGCGCAACCGCTTTGGACGGCCATGCCGGATGGCGCGCTGAAGCGGCAGTTACTGGGCGAGTTGGCCGATGGCGTGGGGTTGGACGCGCGCGAACTGGCCCAACTGTGGCAGGCCCACCCGAGCAAGGCACAGCGTGGGGCAAAACCGCCTGCGGCAGGCAACGACACTGCGCCGCCCGCCTACCCCGAGCCCAGCCATTATTCCGGCGAGCCAGAAACACGCAAAAAGCGCTGGACGCCCCGCCCCACCCAGAGCTGGCGACGGCCTTCAACGCGTGGCCTGCTGGGCCGGGCAGACCGGGTGGCGCGCATCGTGCTGACCAACGCCCAGGCCTGGGATTGGCTAAGCGCGGACGACCACCACCTGCTGGGACACGAGCCGCCACCACACGGTCCGCTCTTCGCATGGCTGGAGACCCAGTGGCATGAGCATGGGCCCCAGCCCTGGGCAGCGTTGCGCGAAGCGTTGCGTGATCAACCCTTTGAAGCACTGGCCGTGGAATTGAACGCCAGCGGCATTGCCCTGGAACGGCCGAACGAGGAGGATGCCTCGCCAGAAAGCGGCCCACCCACCGAGGACGAACTTCGCCGAGAACTGGGCGAACTCCTGCGGCGCATGCACATCGAAAACCTGAAGCACCGCGAAACCGAGTTGATTGCCCAGGCGGGGAGCGACCCGGAAGCCATGCGGCTGTACAAGGAAGTGCACGAACAGCGCAAGGCGCTGGAAGCCGGGAACTGAACGGCACTGGTATAATCCAAAGCTTTGCCACGCAAGCGCGACAGCAGCACCTCCGGACCGGCCAACACCCAAGAACGGGTACACGGGAAACACCCCTAGGCCATGGCCACCGCCGCCACCCCGCAAGGACTGCACACCAAATGTTCGCCCTCACAGCTTGCGCGCTCACCCTGGGTGCAGGGGTGGGTTACCCGTTCCTAGTGACCGGGTTCTGCGTCGTGACACCGTTGTGAATTCCGTTTAACCGCCGAGGTGCCTGTCACCTGGGCAGAAAGCGCCGTCCGTGAGCACCAAGAAAACGTCCGCCAAGTCCAAAGCCGCCGAACAAGACCTGCCCGAGCAGGAACTGGAGGCCACCGCTGCCCCCAAGAAAAAGTCCACCCGCGCCGCCAAGGCAAGCGCGGACGACAAACCTGCCAAGCCCGCCGCGAAACGGGGACGCAAACCCAAGGCTGCAACTGCTGCGGCCAAGAGCGAGGCTGACTTTGACGATGCCGACCTGAGCGACATTGAAGAAGACCTGGGTGAAGAGGAACCGGCGGTTGAAGAAGCCGCCGTTGCCGAGCCGGTAGAGAAGGTCAAGCCGCTGCGCATGAAGATCAGCAAGGCAAAGGAACGTGCCTTGATGAAGGAATTCGGCCTGGACGACACGGTGCTGACCGAAGAAGAAGCCAAGCTGCGCCGTGACCGCCTGAAAACCCTGATCAAGCTGGGCAAGACGCGCGGCTACCTGACGCACGGCGAGATCAACGACCACCTGCCCGACAAGCTGGTCGAGGCCGAGACGCTGGAAGTGGTGGTCTCGCTGCTCAACGACATGGGTGTGGCCGTCTACGAACAGACGCCCGACGCCGAAACCCTGCTGCTGAACAACACCGGCCCCACCGCCGCCACCGAAGAGGAAGCGGAAGAGGAAGCCGAAGCCGCCCTGTCCACCGTGGACAGCGAATTCGGCCGCACCACCGACCCGGTGCGCATGTACATGCGCGAGATGGGCACGGT
>CAMLOF010000081.1 GCA_946481585.1 uncultured Macromonas sp.
TGGCGATGGCCGCCGAGTTGAAGCTGGTCTTGTCGGCCCCGGCGTTGAGCAGGCGGCGCACATCGTCCACGGTGCGCACGCCACCGCCCACGGTCAAGGGAATGAAGACCTGGGAGGCCACGGCCTCGATGATGTGCAGGATGAGATCGCGCCCGTCACTGGTGGCGGTGATGTCGAGGAAGGTGAGTTCGTCAGCGCCCTGTTCGTTGTAGCGCGCGGCGATCTCGACCGGGTCGCCAGCGTCGCGCAGTTCCAGGAAGTTGACGCCCTTGACCACGCGACCACCGGTCACGTCCAGACAGGGAATGATGCGTTTGGCCAGCATGGAGGGTAGTTTGTTCAGCCGTTGAGTTCGTCGGCCAGCTGCTGTGCAGCCTCGAAGTCGAGATCGCCGCTGTAGATGGAGCGGCCGCAGATCACGCCTTCGACGCCTTCGTCTTCGACGGCGCAGAGCTTGCGGATGTCT
The DNA here is from genome assembly GCA_946481585.1 of uncultured Macromonas sp. The sequence continues at coordinate 467 of CAMLOF010000081.1, forward strand.
TCCATGTTGGACAGGCCACCCGAGGCGATGACAGGGATGGTCAGCGCTTGCGCGAGCTTGACGGTGGCCTCGATGTTGATGCCGCTGAGCATGCCGTCGCGGCCGATGTCGGTGTAGATGATGGATTCGACACCGTAGTCCTCGAACTTCTTGCCCAGGTCCGCCACCTCGTGGCCGGTGAGCTTGCTCCAGCCGTCGGTGGCTACCTTGCCGTCCTTGGCGTCCAGGCCCACGATGATGTGGCCGGGGAATGCGGTACAGGCGTCTTGCAGGAAGCCGGGGTTCTTGACGGCGGCGGTGCCGATGATGACGTAGCGCAGACCGGCGTCGAGGTAGCGCTCGATGGTGTCGAGGTCGCGGATGCCGCCACCAAGTTGCACGTCCACCTCGTCGCCCACTTCCTTGAGGATGCCACGGATGGCTGCCTCGTTCTTGGGCTTGCCAGCGAAGGCGCCGTTGAGGTCCACCAGGTGTACCCGCCGCGCGCCTTTGTTGACCCAGTTGCGCGCCATGGCGGCGGGGTCTTCACCGAACACGGTGGATTGGTCCATGTCGCCTTGTTTGAGGCGCACGCATTGGCCGTCTTTCAAGTCAATGGCAGGAATGAGAAGCATGGCTTTGCAGGGGTTGTGACGCCAAGGCGTCAGGGGTTCCAGTGGAGAAAGTTGCGATAAAGCGCCAAGCCCTGATCGGCGCTTTTTTCCGGGTGAAACTGGGTGGCGAAGATGTTGTCGCGGGCAATGGCGCACGAGAAACGCACGCCGTAATCGGTTTCACCGACGCTGTGTGCCGGGTTGGCCGGGCGGGCGTAGAAGCTGTGCACAAAGTAGTAGTAGCTGCCATCGGGCACACCGGCCCAGACAGGGTGCGCGGGGCCACGCCCAAGCTCGTGGAACACCTGGTTCCAGCCCATCTGCGGGACCTTGTAGCGGCTGCCGTCGGGCTGACGCTGGCCTTCCAGGCGGAAGCGCACGACCTCACCAGGGATGAGCCCCAGGCCAGCCGTGTCGCCTTCTTCGCTGTGGTCGAGCAGCATCTGCATGCCCACACACACCCCAAAGAGCGGCTTGTGGGCGGCGGCGTGCAGCACAGCCTCGCGCAGGCCGGAGCGCTCCAGCTCGGCCATGCAGTCGGGCATGGCGCCCTGGCCGGGCAGCACCACGCGGTGCGCGTCCAGCACGGCCTGCGGATCAGAGGTGACAACCACGTCCACGTGGTCCACCGCAGTGGCGGCGTGGATCACCGCCTGCGCCACGGAACGCAGATTGCCCATGCCGTAGTCCACCACGGCCACTGTCTGTCGGTTCATCGGGAAATGGGTTTCAGGCAATTGCAGGTTCGAAACAGTGCGGCTGGGTTCACAGCGAGCCCTTGGTGGAGGGAATCACGTCGCCCAGACGGGGGTCGCGCTCCAGCGCGGCACGCAGGGCGCGCGCGAAGGCTTTGAAGATGGTTTCGCACTGGTGGTGCGCGTTCACACCCTTGAGGTTGTCGATGTGCAGCGTCACGCCAGCGTGGTTGACGAAACCCTGGAAGAATTCGAAGACGAGCTGGGTGTCGAGCTGGCCGATGCTGCCTGCGGTGAACTTGACGTCCATGTGCAGGCCGGGGCGGCCGGAAAAATCGACCACCACGCGGCTGAGCGCCTCGTCCAGCGGAACGTAGGCGTGGCCGTAGCGGCGGATGCCCTTCTTGTCACCCACGGCCTTGGCGAAGGCCTGGCCCAGGGTGATGCCAATGTCTTCTACCGTGTGGTGGCCGTCGATGTGCAGGTCGCCGTCGCAGTGCACGTCCAGGTCGATCAGCCCATGACGGGCGATCTGGTCGAGCATGTGGTCGAGGAAGCCGATACCGCTGTGCAGGCGAGACTGACCGCTGCCGTCAAGGTTGACGGCCACGCGGATTTGCGTTTCGGCGGTACGGCGCTGCACGTCGGCCGTGCGCTGGGCCGCTGCGGGAAGGGTGGCGGGCAGGTTGGTCATAGGGTGTTGCGCAAGGCCTCGAGCATCTGCACGTTTTCGGCGGGGGTCCCCACCGTCAGGCGTAGGCACTGGGCCAGCAATGGGTGCATTTTAGAAACATTCTTCACCAGCACGCCAGCAGCTTTCATGCCTGCGAAGGCCTTGTCGGCGTCGGGCACGCGCACCAGCACCATGTTGGCCTGGCTGGGGAAGGGTTTCACGCCGGGCATGGCAGCCAGCGCATTGATCAATTTGTCACGCTCGGTGCGGATTTCCTGCGCCTGGCGGGCAAACACGTCGGCGTGCTCCAGTGCGAACAGGGCACATTCAGCGTTGAGCACGCTCACGTTGTAGGGCGGGCGGACCTTGTCGATCTCGTTGACCAGGGCCTGCGTGCCGATCATGTAGCCCAGCCGCACACCCGCCAACCCGAACTTGGAGAGGGTGCGCATCAGCAGCACGTGGGCGTTGGCCGCCGGGTCGGCGCGCATGTCGTCGAGCCAGGTGCGGCTGGCGAAGGGTTGGTAGGCCTCGTCGATGACCACCAGGCCGCCAAACTCCGCCGCAGCAGCGATGAGGCGGCGCATGACGGCGGCGTCCCACAGGTTCGCGGTAGGGTTGTTGGGGTAGGCCAGGTAGGTGATGGCGGGCTTGTGTTCGCGCATGGCGGCCAGCATGGCGGGCTCGTCCAGCTCGAAATCGGGCGTGAGGGGCACGCCGTGGAAGGCCAACCCCTGCAGCTGGGCGCTCATGCCGTACATGACGAAGCCAGGCAGCGGCGCCAGGATGGAGGCGCCGGGCACATCGCAAGCCAAAGCCAGCAAAGCGATGAGTTCGTCGGAACCGTTGCCCAGCATCAAACCGAAGCCAGCGGGCAGGTCCACGTACCGGGCCAGCGCATGCCTGAGGTCGTCAATGCGCGGACCGGGGTAACGGTTGACGGCCACGCGACCGAGGCGTTCGCCCAGGGCGGCCTGCAGCTCGTGCGGCAGGCCGTAGGGGTTCTCCATCGCGTCGAGTTTGACCATCCCTGCGGCGTCCTGCACAGCATAGGCGTGCATGCCCTGGACGTCTTGGCGGATGCGTTGAATGGCAGTGTTCATGGTGGAAATTGCGCCCGCGTGCGGGGGCGAAGGGGATGGTGCCCGCCCCCGAGGAGGCGCCGGACACGGGCAGTGCGTGCCGGAGGGCCAGTTTACACGAGGCACGGCCCCCCGTCGCGCGGCGGGGTTACAGGCCGTCGAGGCGTTCGAGCCAGTGCGCCGCCTGCTGGCGCACTGCAACCTGATCGTCATTGGACATCTTCTGCCACTGATGGCTGGACCAAGCCATGCGCGGGTTGCCCTCGAATACTTGTGGATGGCGGGCGATGAAGTCCCAATACAAGGCATTGAAGGGACAGGCATCGGGCCCGGTGCGCTGCTGCCTGTTGTAGGGGCACGCGCTACAGTGGTCGCCCATGCGGTGCAAGTAGGCTGCAGCGCTGACGTAGGGCTTGGTGGCGACACGCCCGCCGTCGGCGAACTGGCTCATGCCCAGGGTATTGGGCGCCTCGACCCACTCGAAAGCGTCAATGTAGATGCCAAGATACCAGCGGTGGAGCGCCTGTGGGTCCAGACCAGCCAGCAGGGCGAAGTTGCCTATGACCATGAGCCGCTGTATGTGGTGAGCATAGGCGTGCTGAAGCGATTGCCCGATGGCCTGGGCCATGCAGGCCATGCGGGTATGCCCTGTCCAGAACCAGGCTGGCAGCGGGCGGACGTGACCCAGCGCATTGGACTCGGTGTAGCCGGGCATGTGGGCCCAGTAGACGCCGCGAACGTATTCGCGCCAGCCCAGGATCTGGCGAACGAAACCCTCGACCGAGGCCAGGGGGGCGTCACCCGCATGCCACGCAGCCTCGGCCCGGCGGATCACTTCCATGGGCCTGAGCATCTTGGTGTTAAGGGCGAAGGACAGCAGGGAGTGGAAGAGCCGCCAGGAGCGGCCGGACATGGCGTCCTGGTAAGCGCCGAACGACGGCAACGCGTGGGTGATGAAAGCGTCGAGTTGCGAAAGAGCCTCGGCGCGGTTGAGCGGCCAACGAAACGACTCGGCACATGGCTCGCCAAAGGTTCTCACACCGCTACCGGTGATGGTCTGCCACAGTTCGCCATGGTCGTGGACGGAGCGGGTGTCTGGCGGCTCTGCGGGAGAGCCGCGCCAGGGTTTGCGGTTGTCCTCGTCGAAGTTCCAGCGCCCGCCCTGCGGCTTGCCCTGCCCGTCCAGCAATACCCCATGGCGCGCCCGCTGGACGCGGTAGAAACGCTCCATGAGCCAATGGGGCCGGTCGCCAAATATCTGTAGCGCCTCGTCACGGGACGTGAGGAAATGCTCGCTGTCCACCATACGGGTGGGTAGCGCCTGTCGGGCACACCAGCCGCGCAACTGGGCGTCCAGCCGCCATTCGTCTGGCGCCTGGTATTCGAAGGCCTGCGGGTGGTAGTGGGCCAGCAAGGCGTCGAGGTTGCCCTCCAGCGTCTGCCGGTTCGACGGATCGTCGATGGCAACGTAGCGAACGCGGTGACCGGCTTGGCGCAAATGGCGGGCCAGGTCGCGCATGCCCGCAAAAATGGCGATGACCTTCTGCGCATGGTGCAGGACGTAGTCCGTCTCCTGCCGCATTTCCAGGAACAGGTAGACGACGTCCGGCCGCACCTCGGTGAACCAGCTGTGCTGGGGGTTGAGCTGGTCGCCAAGCACCAGCCGCAGCAGGGGGCCTGACGTCACGGCGCAGATGGCTTGGCGGGCCCTGCCATGCGGCAGCGGTCGGAGCAGTAACGCACCTGCTCCCAGTCGCGCGCCCACTTGCGGCGCCAGGTGAATGGCCTGCCGCAGGTGACGCACACCTTGCTGGGCAGTTCGCTCTTCTTGCGCATCTTCATGTTCAGAGGTCCAGACTGAGTTGCAGGGACCCGGTACCCGCTCCGGACTTCCGCCTTGTATTGGCGGGTGAGCGCCGGGAGCCATGCTTCTCGACGATGGCTGCCTTGGCGGCACGAACCTCGGGCTGAGCGCGCAGGCCATGCAGGCGCGCCTTGGCCTGCTGGGTGGCCAGGGCCAGATCGACGATGGGTATGGGAATGTCGTCGCCCACTCGGATGCCACATCGAGCCTGCAGGTCTGCGGGCATGCGCCAGGGCTCGAAGAGCCAGGCATCTGGCACGCGGCGCATGGCAGGCAGCCAACGCCGCACGAAGCGGCCTTGGGGGTCGTGGTCTTGCGCCTGCTTGATGGGGTTGTAGACACGCGTGGTGTTGATGCCGGTGGTGCCAGACTGCATCTGCATCTGGCTCCAGTGGATGCCGGGCTCATAGTCGACAAACTGCCGCGCCAGCCACAAGCCGACTTCACGCCAATGCAGCCACAAGGGGTAGGCCGCCACCGACACCAGCATGGCGCGCATGCGGAAGTTGAGCCAGCCGGTGTCGCGCAGCATGGCCACGCAGGCATCCACCATGGGCCAACCGGTTCGTCCCTGGGTCAAGGCGTCGAAGTGCGCGGGGTTCCAGTCGTCTTCACGCAGGCCGTCGTAGCCTCGGTGGAGGTTGCGGTGTTCGAGTTCGGGCTCGCTTTCGAGCTTTTGGATGAAGTGGCAGTGCCAGTGCAAACGCCCCAGAAAAGCAGTAAGCCCCTGCCGTTGCCTTGTGGCAGCGGGTTCCAGTTCGGCCAGGCGCGCCCGCGTGGCGTGGACGGTTTCCCTCAAACCAAGCGTGCCAAAGGCCAGGTGCGGCGAAAGGCGGGAGCAGGCACTGGGTGCGCTCAACGGCGACGAAATACCACCCCGGTAGCTGGCGCAACGGTCGTGCAAGAAGCCGTCAAGCACGGCCAGGGCGTTTCGGCGCCCGCCCCGTTGGCGGTTCGGGGGCACCCACAGGTCTGTGATGCCCAATGTGGTGGCTGCGGGCAGTTCACAGGCCGGCAAGGGGCTGTCTGCCCAACTGGCTTGCGGCAGTTGGTGCAAGGGCGCCGCCATGTGCGCCTCCCAACGCCAGTGCCATTCGTCGCGCGACCGCAGGCGCCGCACGACGCCGAATTGCGGGTATTCATTCCAGGCCACGCCTCGGTCACGGCACCAGCGGCCCACAGCCAGGTCGCGCGCGTAGGTGTGTGCGTTGCCGGTTTCCTCATGGGCGTGCAGCGCCTCGAATTGCAGTGTAGCGTGGAGGCGATCCAGCACCGGAACGGCTTCGCCCGTGGCAATGTGCAGTCGGGTTCCCAGCGCTTGCAGCGCGCGGTCCAGCTCGCGCAGGCTTTCCAGCAGAAAGGCGTAATGCCGGGCGGACGCATCGGGCTGCGCCCACAAGCTGGGTTCAATGATGTACAGGCAAAGCACCCTGCCCTGTTTCGCGGCAGTGCTCAAAGCAGCGTGGTCATGCACGCGCAGATCGCGCTTGAACCACACAAGGTGTACGCCCATCCAAAGCCCTCTTCAGCTGTTGGCACGGCGCTTGAGCCAGCGCATCAGGCCGCCAACGATTGGCAGCTTTTCGTACAGCTCCTCAGCAGCGTCCCAGTAGTCGCGGTGTTGGAGGACTTGCCCCTGATCGTCGAGCACGATGTGCGTGGCACCTCTCACCACTTGGGTACGTGCTGTGTCGAACCGCTTGAAACGGAAAAGAAAGTCCCAGGTCAGAAAGCACTGAGCACCTTGCAGAACTTGACCGGTCACGACGAAGCGCGGCTCGTCCAAGGCATCGAACATGTGGCAGAAAATGCGCTCGATGGCGCGTACCCCCTGGACATCGTTGAAGGGGTCTTTGAAGCGCGCATCGGGTGCATACAACTCGGAAATGCGCGCCAGGTCCTTGGGGGATAACCCCTCGAAAAACTGCACCAGGCGGGCAATGGACTGTTCAGGTGTCATGGGTGCCAATCGAGGGGGTCAAAGCCCGGTAAAGCGGCGCACCGCGGCGAAATACCACCGGTACGGCAACAAGCGCAGCAGCTTCATCACGCGGCTGAAGCGTTTTGGGAAGTGGATGTGAAAGTCGCCATCTGCCCAGCCTTGCAGAATGGCTTGGGCAGCGGCTTGTGGGGTGATGGCGGCAGGCATGGGGAAGTCGTTGCCTGCCGTCATGGGTGTGGTGACGAAACCCGGTGTTATGACGCTCACGCCCAGGCCTTGCGGTTGAAGGTCAAGATAGAGCGACTCCGCCAGGTTGATGAGTGCCGCCTTGGTGGGACCATACGCGAGGCTCTTGGGCAAGCCCCTGAAGCCGGCAACACTGCTGACCAGGCTGACGTGGCCAGTGCGCCGCGCCTGCATGGCGGGTAACACGGCAGCCAGCACGTTCCAGGCGCCCGTCACGTTGATGTGCTGGTGACGCAGCGCGTCTTCCAGATCCAGGTCCATGGCCCGCATGGGCCGGTAGTGCCCTGCGCAATAGCAAACCAGATCCAGAGAGCCCTGCGCCAACAACCGTTCAGCAGCAAAGCGAACTTGCGGTGCCTCGCCAACGTCCAGCGGCATGGCAGCACTTCCGGGATGCTCTGCAACGAAGGCATCCAAAGCGGCGGCATTGCGCGCCGACACAACCACACGCGCGCCGCGCGCATGCAGGGCGCTCGCCGTTGCGCGCCCAATGCCGCTGGACGCGCCGACGATCCACGCGGTGCGGCCATGCCAGTCGTTCAGCTGTGGATTCAGACTCATGGCAGCTTGGTGAATGACAACGTGACCTCGCCCAGACGGAAGCCGAATTTGCTCATGGTTGCGCGGTTGAGCATCACGCGGTCGTCGATCTGGTACATCCAATCGTCGAACTGGACTTCGTACACCTTGCCGTCCACCGGCAAGCGAAGGGTGTAGTTCCAGCGAAAGGCATTGCCACGAACTTGACCACTGGCCTCACCCACCACGTCGTCGGCCCGGCCGGTGTAGCGGCCGTCCGCATGGCGCGTGAGCCGCCAGACGCGGCGCTCGGTCTGCCCATCCGAATAGGTGAAACGCTCGTCCAGCACGCCTTGGTCGCCCTCCCAGCGTCCCTCCATTTGCACCACGAAGCGCCGCACCACTTGGCCACCACGATCCTGGAAGATGCCATGCGCCACCAGTGGCCCGTTGAAGTAGGTGCGCAGGTCGAGCACGGGTTGTTCTTGGGCATAGCCATCCAGGTTCTGCGTGGCGCAACCCGCCAACCAACCAACGGCAGACAACAGACCAAGCGCCATCCACCGGATCGTTCCACGTTTTTGCATCTCATGACTCCTTGAAATGAGGGTCGCGCCGCACCAGGGTGAACAGCAACGTTGCTGCTCCCAACTTGAGCAAGCAAGGCAGAACGGCATAGGCCCAGGTAAGTGCCTGAAGGGCGTCTGGCACAGCCGTGCCGGGCGTGTAACCCCATAGGCCTAGCAAAGGCAACGCAAGCCCGGCTGCCAGCGCGAGGTTGAGCTTGGTGGCGAAGTTCCACCACCCAAAGTAAGCACCGGCATGCCGGTCGTGCCCGGCGTGGCGCGAGATGAAACCGGCCAGCAAGGCCCCGGGCAAGGCCAGATCTGCGCCCAGCGCCAGGCCCGACAGTGCGCACACCAGCCAGAACCCCAGCAAATCGCCCGGGCCCAGCAGGGCGGCCCAAGCGAACACCAGTACGGACAAGACCATGCCCGCAAGCCACGTCCGCGACAATGCCCACGCCCGCACCAGTCGCAACCACAGCGGCATGCCCAGGGCGGCAAAGACAAAGTACGTACCGAGAAACGCTGGCTGCCAGTTTGATGGCGCCTGCAAGCGGTCCTCAATGAAGAACAACACCAAGGTGGCCGGAATGGCACTGGCAATGCCGTTGCACACAAACACCAGCATCAGGCGGCGAAATGCCGTCTGGCGCCATGGCAGCCACACCGCGCTGCCTGGCTCAGGCTCCATCAGCATCCGAAACGGCTTTGGCGCTTGACGCCAAGCCAGCCACCCGAGCGCCAGCGCAAGCGCGAAAACCGCCAACATGGCGGGCAGACCCGCCACCGTGGGCAAGACCGACGCACAAACCACCCCCAGCAGGCCCGCTGCCTCGCGCCACGCCACCACGCGCGAACGGGCCGGGCCGTCACCCCCTAACCGGGCACCCCAGGATTGGTGAGCAATCGAAAGCAGGCTGTAACCCAGGCAGGTGAATACCAGCGTCACCCAGGCCCATGCAAGCAACATCTGCGGTTCGCGCACTGCCGGGTAAAACACCATGGCCAGGCCCGCTGCCAACACCAAGCACGCGCCCACGCCAGCCCTCAGCACAGCCTTCACCGATCTTGCGAAGAGCAAGTCCACCCATCGCCCTAGCCATGGGTCCACAACCGCATCCAGCAATCGCGCAGACAGCAACACACCGCCCAACGCGGCCAGCGGCACCCCGAAGTTGCTGGCGTAGTGATGCGGCAGCAATACATAAAGAGGCAAGGCAACAAAAGCGAGGGGAAACCCCAGCGAACCGTAGGCCAGCCCTTCGCGCCACCCCACCACCCCCGAACCAGACGGGTTGGCACAAGCCTGGCCGAAAGTGTTCAAGGGGGCTTCGGAAACAGACATCACACGACCTCAGGAACGGCCTGCACCTGCCAGCAGCGCCTCGCGCAACGCGGGTTCAGACGTTGCTGGCGACAGCCAGATGCCAAAGAACAGCCGTGCGAACAAAGGATCGGCCACCTCACCAAGCACCCTTTGGCCCTGCATGAACACCGCGCCCGCACCAGGCCGATACAAACCGGTCAATGCATCACCCGCCTTGACGTTGGGCAGCACCTCTTCCAAGGCACGCTGCCAACGCCGGGCCTGGTCCTCAGTCAAGGGCTGCTGGCGGCGCATCTCCTGTATGGACCGGCGTGCGATGGCGCTGCCTTCAAAATCACGCAGATACTCCAGCTCCAGCGCCAAAGGTGCGGCAGCATGGTCGTTGGCGTCGAAGCCCGGCCCAACCCACAGGCGCGCACGGTACACCTCGAATCCCCAAACGCGCAGCAGGCCCTGCCCTGCCAGGCGCGCGCCCGGCAAGGGTGGCGCGGGCGTGTTTGCCCATGCCGTGCCCCCGGTCAACCACAAGGTAGCTGCCAGTCCTGCGAGCAAACCATGTCGCCGAAGCTGATCCACAGACAGGGCCTTCATGGTTTTTGCAGTGTGTACTGCACCACGCCAATGTCGCCGTGCTCGAACCCGGCTTCGCAATAGGCCAGGTAAAACTCCCACAGCCGGACGAACTGCTCGTCAAAACCTTGGCGCAGCACCTGCTCTCGCTGTGCCAGAAAGGACTCACGCCAGCGGCGGCAGGTTTCGGCGTAATCCGCCCCGAAAGACAACTCGTCCACCACGCGCAGACCAGCCGCTTCAGCTTCCCGCCGGAACGCCTCCGGTGACGGCAGGCACCCGCCGGGGAAGATGTACTGCTGAATGAAGTCTGTCGAACGGACGTAGCGCTCGAACAGGGCATCATCGATGACGATGCTCTGCACGCACGCCCGTCCGCCTGACTTGAGCAGACGCTGGACCGTCTGGAAATACACCGGCCAGTACTCCCGCCCCACCGCCTCGATCATCTCGATGGAGCAGACCGCATCGAAAGGTCCGTCAGAGATGTCACGGTAGTCCTGCAGGCGCAGGTCTGCACGCCCAACCGCCC
>CAMLOF010000082.1 GCA_946481585.1 uncultured Macromonas sp.
CCCTGGGACGGCCACCCGCTGTTCAACGCCTTCGTGAAGGCGGGTCTGGACCAGCACGCACGCAAAGGCTGAAGCCATGCAACTCTGCGGATTCGACGTAGGCCTGGACCGGCCGTTTTTCCTGATCGCAGGCACCTGCTCCATCGAGGGGCTGGAGATGTCGCTTGAAGTGGCTGGCCAGCTCAAGGAAATCTGCTCGGGCCTGGGCATTCCCCTGATCTACAAGGGCTCCTTCGACAAGGCCAACCGCTCGTCGGGCTCCAGCCAGCGCGGCGTGGGGCTGGACGCGGGCCTGAAGATCCTGGACGAAGTGCGCAAGCAGTTGCAAGTCCCGATCTTGACCGACGTGCACGACGACTCCCAAGTGGCCGAGGTAGCCAGCGTGGTGGACGTGCTGCAGACCCCCGCCTTCCTGTGCCGCCAGACCGACTTCATCCGCGCCGTGGCGCAGTCGGGCAAGCCGGTCAACATCAAGAAGGGGCAGTTCCTGGCCCCGTGGGACATGAAGAACGTCATCGACAAGGCCCGCGCTGCCGCGCGTGAGGCCGGTCTGTCGGAAGACCGCTTCCTGGCCTGCGAGCGCGGCGTCAGCTTTGGCTACAACAACCTGGTGGCCGACATGACCAGCCTGGCCGAGATGCGCAAGTCCGGCGCCCCGGTGGTGTTCGACGTGACGCACTCCGTGCAAAAGCCCGGCGGCCTGGGCGCCAGCAGCGGCGGCGCGCGCGAGATGGTCCCCGTGCTGGCCCGCGCTGGCGTGGCCGCAGGCGTGGCGGGCCTGTTCATGGAAACCCACCCCCGCCCGCCCGAGGCCTGGTCCGACGGCCCAAACGCCGTCCCCCTCAAGCACATGAAGGCCTTGCTGGAAACCCTGGTCGCGCTCGACGGCGTGACCAAACGCAACGGTTTCCTGGAAGACCGCTTCAACGAGTTCTGACACCGGAAAGCCCCCCATGCCCAGCGCGTACATCATCGTTGACATGCAGATCTCCAACCCGGAGCAGTACAAGCAGTACATGGCGCAGGCACCCGCTGCGGTCAAGGCTGCTGGCGGTGAATACCTGGTGCGCGGCGGGCGTTTCGAGGTGATGGAAGGCAACTGGAACCCGGCACGCATAGCCATGCTGCGCTTTCCCAGCTTCGAGCAGGCCAAGGCCTTTTACGACGGCGAAATGTACCGCCAGGCGCGAGCCCAGCGAGATGGCGCCACCCAGTTCTTCAACATGATCCTGGTCGAGGGCGTGGCCGAGCCCGTTTTCTGACCTGGACACAACAACAAACCCCATACCGAAAGGAAACCATGAGCGCAATCGTTGATATCGTCGGCCGCGAAGTGCTGGACAGCCGAGGCAACCCCACCGTCGAGTGCGACGTTCTGCTGGAAAGCGGCGTGATGGGCCGTGCCGCCGTGCCGTCCGGCGCCTCCACTGGCAGCCGCGAGGCCATCGAACTGCGCGACGGTGACAAGAGCCGCTACCTGGGCAAGGGCGTGCTCAAGGCTGTTGAACACATCAACACCGAAATCAGCGAAGCCGTGCTGGGCCTGGACGCCTCCGAGCAAGCCTTCCTGGACAAGACCCTGATCGACCTGGACGGCACCGAGAACAAGAGCCGCCTGGGCGCCAACGCCATGTTGGCCGTCTCCATGGCCGTGGCCCGCGCCGCCGCTGAAGAGGCAGGCCTGCCGCTGTACCGCTACTTCGGCGGCAGCACCAGCATGCAAATGCCCGTGCCGATGATGAACGTCATCAACGGTGGCGCGCACGCCAACAACAACCTCGACCTGCAGGAATTCATGATCCTGCCCGTGGGCGCACCCAGCTTCCGCGAGGCCCTGCGTTGGGGTGCCGAGGTTTTCCACGCGCTCAAGAAGATCATCCACGACAAGGGTATGAGCACCGCCGTGGGCGACGAGGGCGGCTTCGCCCCCTCCGTGGCCAACCACGAAGCGGCCATCCAGCTGATCCTGGAAGCCATCGACAAGGCTGGTTACACCGCTGGCGAACAGATCGCCCTGGGCCTGGACTGCGCCGCCAGCGAGTTCTACAAGGACGGCAAGTACCACCTGGAAGGCGAAGGCCTGGTGCTGTCCGCCGAAGAGTGGACCAACATCCTGGCCACCTGGTGCGACAAGTACCCCATCATCTCCATCGAAGACGGCATGCACGAAGGCGACTGGGCAGGCTGGAAGCACCTGACCGAGCGCCTGGGCAACAAGGTCCAGCTGGTGGGCGACGACCTGTTCGTCACCAACACCAAGATCCTGAAGGAAGGCATCGACAAGGGCATCGCCAACTCGATCCTGATCAAGATCAACCAGATCGGCACGCTGACCGAGACCTTCGCCGCCATCGAGATGGCCAAGCGCGCAGGCTACACCGCCGTCATCAGCCACCGCTCCGGCGAAACCGAAGACTCCACCATCGCCGACATCGCCGTGGGTCTGAACGCTGGCCAGATCAAGACCGGCTCCATGAGCCGTTCCGACCGCATGGCCAAGTACAACCAGCTCCTGCGCATTGAAGAGGACCTGGGTGACGTGGCCAGCTACCCCGGCCGCGACGCGTTCTACAACCTGCGCTGATACACCAGCAAGGCCGCATGACCATGGGCGCCCGCTTTGTCGCGGTCTTGCTGCTGGTGCTGCTGGGCATCGTGCATGCCCAGCTGTGGTGGGGGCGCGGAAGCGTCCCTCAGGTGAACGGCCTGCGCCAGGAGCTGGCCGAGCAGGAAAAGGCCAACGCCGAAGCCCGCCAACGCAACGAACAATTGGCCAGCGAAGTACGCGATCTGCGCGAGGGGCTGGACATGGTCGAGGAAATGGCGCGCCATGAACTGGGCATGGTCAAACCCAACGAGATATTCGTTCAGGTGGCCAAGCCCAAGCCATGACGGTCACCAACGGGTTGGTTTGTCTGGTGGGCGCCCCGGGCACCCGGCCCCAGGCTGTTGCCCAGGCTCTGACAGACCTTCAACCCAGCCTTCAATGCAAGGTTTTCACCTCACCAGGCGACTTCGGAGCCTTCTGGTCAGGTCAGGCGCAAGACTTATCAACGGGCACGCGGGTATTGCTGCTCGCGCATGACACGCCCGCCCCCGCTGACGCACAGGCAGACGATGCGTGGCGTGCAGCACTCTGGAAGTCCCAGGTGCCACACCAGGTTATCTACGGTACCGAAGAGACCTTGGCCAACCACGCCGCTCAGGCACTGGGGCTGCTACCCATGCCCGCCAGGCGCACCATGGCGCCCTGGGCCTGTGAAAAATGCAGCGACCCAGACTGTGAACACCGGCTGTTCCAGGACCTGCTCGCACAACGCCCCTGAAAAGCCTCTACCCGCCAAGCGCCGCCTGGCAGGCTGTGTACACACCTCACTGCACCTGGGATGACCCAGGAGGCTGCTGCTGCCGCGACAGGAAAAGCCTCGCGGCATCCACAGCATCAAAGCGGTATTTCATGCCGCAGAAGTCGCAGCCCACCTCCACCTCGCCCCGCTCGGCCAGAACCGACTCCACCTCATCCACACCCAGCCCCTGCAACATGCCCGCCACGCGCTCACGCGAACAGGTGCAGGAGAAACGCGGCTCCGGTGCGCCTTCGCCCGGCACAAAACGCATCAGCTTTTCCTGCCAGAACAGGCGGTGCAGGATGGTGTCTGCGTCCAGTTCCAGCAACTCCTCGCGCTTGAGGCTGGCGGCCAGCATGGCAATGCGGTTGAAGTCCTCGTTGTGCCCCAGCTGATCCTCTTCGGCCCGGGTGGCTGCAGTGCCAGACAGATTGGCCTCCCCCATGGCAGGAATCCTCTGGATGAGCAAACCCGCTGCCATGTGTTCATTGGCTGCCAGCACCAGCTTGGTGTCGAGCTGCTCACTCTGCAGCATGTAGTGCTCCAGCACGTCGCTCATGCGCTCCAGCTTTTCATGGCGGGCACCGGTCAGCGGAACCACACCCTGGTAAGGCTGCTGCCCGGGCATGCGGTCCTTCGGGTCCAGCGTGATCGCACACCGCCCTTGCCCGTTGACGTTCACCAGGTGGCTCAGCGGCACACCTTCAGCCACCTCACCGGCGACTTTGGCCGTCGCCCGGAAGCCAAAGTCCGGCTGCACCTCGGCCACCGCGAGCTTCACCGGCCCGTCGCCAAAAATCTGCAGCACCAGGGAACCGTTGAACTTGATGTTGCCCTGCATCAGCACCGCCGCGGCAGACATTTCACCCAGGAGTTCACGGACCGCTTGCGGATAGGAGCCAGCTTGCTCATGACGGCGCAACACCTCTTGCCAGCCGTCGGTCAACCTCACCAGCATGCCGCGAACAGGCATGCCCTCGAACAAAAATTTGTGCAATTCAGACACTGGCCTTGGCCTTTCAGGTCAATTTTTTCAGGCCAGCCTGGTATCGGCGGGCATTCTCTATGTAGTGCTGCGCGCTGCGGCGCAAGCCTTCAATCTGTTCCGGCGTCAATTGGCGCACCACCTTGGCGGGGCTGCCCAAAATCATCGACCCGTCAGGAAACTCCTTGCCCTCGGTGACCAGCGAACCCGCTCCCACCAGGCAGTTCCTGCCGATCTTCGCGCCATTGAGCACCACCGCGCCAATGCCGATGAGCGACTCGTCACCAATGGTGCAACCGTGCAGCATCACTTGGTGGCCCACAGTCACGTTGTCGCCAATGGTCAAAGGAAACCCCTTATCGGCGTGCAGCACGCTGGCATCCTGGATGTTGCTGCCCTTGCCCACGGTGATGTTGTCGGTGTCGCCACGGATGACTGTGCCGAACCACACGCTGCTGTCTTCGGCCAGGGTCACGCGGCCAATCACCTGCGCGCTGTCGGCCACAAAGGCGCTCGGGTGCACCTGCGGCACCAGATCGTCAAGTTGGTATGTGCTCATCCTTAGAATTGTAGGATGCACGCTCCAGAACTGCGCGCGCAGGCCCTGGAGGCCCTGTGCTGCGCCGACATTGACGAAAAATGCCGCCTGGCAACCGATTTGTGGCATCAGGCCGGGCACATGCTGCTCGACACCGGCACAACGCTGTATGCGGCGGCAACGCTGCCGGGGCGCCCTGCCACGCCTCGCCTCATCCCCCCGGGCAGCGTACCGAACCGCTCTCCCTTCACTCCTGAAGGTGGGGCGGCACTCATCCACGCCATCTGCCACATCGAGTTCAACGCCATCAACCTGGCGCTGGACGCGGTGTGGCGCTTTGCAGGCATGCCGCGTGAGTTCTATCTGGACTGGCTGCGAGTGGCCGCCGAAGAGGCCTACCACTTTGGCCTGCTGCGCGGCCACCTGCGCGCCCTGCCCCACGTCAACCCCGGCAAGCACTGGGACTACGGCGATTTCGAGGCCCACGACGGCCTGTGGGCCATGTGCGAAAAAACCGCTGGCGACATCACCGCGCGCATGGCGCTGGTGCCGCGCACCCTGGAGGCACGCGGTCTGGATGCCACGCCGCTGATCCAGGCCAAGCTGCGCAAGGTGGGCACCCCCCAGGCACTGGAGACCGTGGCCATTCTGGACATCATCCTGCGCGACGAGGTGGGCCACGTGGCCATCGGCAACCACTGGTACCGCTGGTTGTGCGAACGCCAGGGGCTGGACCCAGTGAGCCACTACCGCGTGCTGGCACGCCAGCACAGCGCTCCGCGCCTGAAGCCGCCCTTCAACGCAGCCGCCCGGCGACGGGCTGGCTTCAGCCAGGCCGAGCTGGACTATCTGCAACAGGTGGTGTGACTGGCACAACCTCACCCACGCGGGTGGTGTTTGGCGTGCAACTGCTTCAACCGCTCCCGGGCCACATGGGTGTAGATGGTGGTGGTTGAAATGTCGGCGTGCCCCAGCAGCAACTGCACGGCACGAAGGTCTGCCCCGTGGTTGAGCAAATGGGTGGCAAAGGCGTGGCGCAGGGTGTGTGGCGACAAGTGTGTGGTGATCCCCGCCTGCTGAGCATATTTTTTCACCAGCACCCAGAACATCACGCGCGTCATTCCTGCCCCCCGCGCGGTCACGAACAAGTCCTCGCTCACCTGCCCGGCCAGAATCGTTGGCCGCGCTTCAGCCAGGTACAGGCGCAACCAGCGCAAAGCTTCGTCGCCGAAGGGCACCAGCCGCTCCTTGCTGCCCTTGCCCATCACACGCAGCACCTGGTCGGGCAGGCTCAATTCAAAGGTGCGCAAGCCCACCAACTCGCTCACGCGCAAGCCGCTGGCGTACATCAATTCCAGCATGGCGCGGTCGCGCAAGCCCAAGGCTTGGCTGGTGTCAGGGGCACGCAGCAACGCTTCCACCTGCGCCTCGGTCAGCGTCTTGGGCACTCGAGCCAGTTGCTTCGCCGCCAACAGCTTCAGCGTCGGGTCCACCTGCACCAGCCCTTCCCGCAGGGCCCATCGGTAAAAGCGCCGCAACACCGTCAGACGGCGGTTGGCGCTGGTGGCCTTGCCGCCTTCGCGCAACTTCACCCCCATGTAGGCCTGCAAATCTGCCTCGCCAGCGCCAGTGAGCGGCAAGGCCTGCAGGCCAGCCCGGGCGCCTTTTGGCCCGGTGTCGGCCAGCCATGTGGCGAATTGCGACAGGTCCCGCCGGTAGGCCTCCAGGGTGTTACTGGCCAAGCCGTCTTCCAGCCAAAGCGCATCAATGAATCGTTCCAAGGGCATCCCATGCTCTCCTGCGGGGATTATGTTCCGGCAACGTTCGCAGGCAGAATGCGCAGTGACAACCGACGTTCGCCATGCTCACACTGTTTCCCATTCCTGCGTTTTCTGACAATTACATATGGCTGCTGCACGACGGCCGTGATGCGTGGGTCGTGGACCCTGGAGACCCCGTTCCAGTGGAAAACCACTTGCGCCAACTGGGCCTGACTCTGCGCGGCATTCTTCTCACCCACCACCATGCCGACCACACCGGCGGGGTTGACGAACTCCGCAC
Source organism: uncultured Macromonas sp. (assembly GCA_946481585.1). The sequence goes on from CAMLOF010000082.1 coordinate 6,932, forward strand.
CATCACAGGCGCTCGGGTGTTCGGCCCGGTGTTTGAAACACTGCCAGAACCTGTGGACCGGCTGGGCGAAGGCGATACGGTAGAACTGCTCGGATTGACATTCCAGATCCTGGAAGTGCCCGGCCACACTGCAGGTCACATCGCGTACTTCGCACCTGACGCCGAAGGCGGCCCCCTGCTGTTCTGCGGCGACACACTTTTCTCTGGGGGATGCGGCCGACTGTTCGAGGGCACGCCAGCGCAAATGCTCGCGTCCCTGGACAAGCTGGCAGCGCTGCCTTCCAACACCCGCGTCTGCTGCACGCATGAATACACCTTGAGCAACCTGCGCTTTGCGCTGGCCGTGGAGCCCGGCAATACAGACTTGGCTGACTACAACAAGCGTTGCGAGGAACTCCGCGCCCAGGGCAAACCCACGTTGCCCAGCAACATAGGGCAGGAATTGCGCATCAACCCCTTCCTGCGCAGCCGCGAGCCCGCAGTGCTCATGTCCATCAAGGCCCAAATGCCCCAGGCCAACAACGAGATCACCGCCTTTGCAGCGCTCCGCGAATGGAAGAACAACTTCCGTTGAGCGGTACCTGCACAGACCGTCCATCCGTTACAACCTGCAAAACCGCGCCTACCCGGGAACCGGTGGCGGATAATCCGGTCTGCACATTTTTCAGCGAACAACCGGTGCAATGACACGAATCCGACTCTGGCTGCCCCTGCTGGCAGCCCTGACACTGAGCGCCTGCAGCACCGTCCCACTGTCATCTGACACGTACGAGGGCTCTTCCGCCCAGGGCGATGGCGCCTCCCCCTACTCGCTGCAGGCACCGCCCAAGCGGCGCAGCCCTTCGCTCATCCCCAGCGGCCCGTTGCAGGCCTTGGCCGTCAGCAAAACCGAAACCGCGCCAAAGAGCAACGTGGCCACCCTTGAGGCCCCCAAGGACCTTTGGGAGCGCATGCGGCGTGGCTTTGCGATGCCCGACCTCGACACCGACCTGGTTCGCGACCGCGAACAGTGGTACACCGCCAAGCCAGATTACCTGGAACGCATGACCGAGCGCGGCAGCAAATACTTGTTCCACATCGTGGAAGAGCTGGAGCGGCGCAACCTGCCCCTGGAATTGGCGCTGCTGCCATTCATCGAAAGTGCCTTCAATCCGCAGGCCGTTTCCAGCGCCAAAGCTGCAGGCATGTGGCAGTTCATGCCCGCCACGGGGCGGCACTTTGACCTGAAGCAGAACGCCTTCCGCGACGACCGCCGCGATGTGCTGGCCTCCACCCGTGCGGCACTCGATTACCTGGAACGCCTGCATGGCATGTTCGGCAACTGGCATCTTGCCTTGGCCGCCTACAACTGGGGCGAAGGAAACGTAGCCCGAGCCATCAAACGCAATGAACAGGCCGGGTTGCCCACGGGCTACACCGACCTGCGCATGCCGAACGAGACGCGCTATTACGTCCCCAAGTTCCAGGCCATGAAGAACATCGTGGCAAGGCCCGATCGCCTGGGTGCCCGTCTGCCCTTCATTGGCAATCACCCGTTCTTTGACACTGTCACCATCGACCGGGACATGGACGTTGCGGTCATTGCCGATCTGGCAAACGTGAGTGAAAAGGATTTCCGCCAGCTCAACCCGTCGCACAACAAGCCGGTCATCCTGGCAGCAGGCAGCCCGACCATATTGCTGCCCTGGGACAATACCCGCCTGTTCGAAGACCGCATCAAGACCTACAAGGGCCCCTTGGCCACCTGGACCGCCTGGCGCGTTCCCCGCAACATGTCGGCAGCCGAGGCGGCCAAACAGCATGGCCTGACAGAATCCCAAATGCGGGAAATGAACCGAATCCCTCCACGCATGGCCTTGCGCGAGGGCTCGACCGTGCTGGTTCCCCGCAGTGAAAAGCACAACGCCGACGTACCAGAACACATTGCCGACAACGGGCAGATCCTGCTGGCGCCCGAGGTTCGGGAACGCAGCGTCCGCTCGGTTCAGGTGCGGGCGGGAGACACTCTTGCCAGCATCGCCCGTGAGCAAAAAGTCAGCGTGGCCAATCTGCGCAAGTGGAACAAGCTCAGCGGCAACCCCAAACTCAAGGCCGGGCAGACCGTTTTCGTCCAGGCGCCCGCGGCCAGCAAGGCTGTGGCCAAGAGTGCTGACAACAAGCGCAAACAGGCCAAGGCCCCTGGCAAGAGCACCGTCAAAGTTGCCAAGAAACCCAATGGCAAGCCCGCGTTGCAGGCCAAAACGAAAAGCGCTGTTGCCGCCCGTTGACGCCGCGCCTGCCAATCAGACCTTGAACTGGGCCTTCGCCCTCTGGGCAAAACGGTTGGTGTAAGTCTCCGCTGGAACCACCCCAGCGAGCGACAAGTTCAACTGCAGCCGGTCCAACGCCCGAATCACGTTGACCGGGCCCTGCAAGGGGATGGTTCCATCGGTGGCCAGGGTTTCACGCGACTTGTTGAAAGCCGCCAGAAACACCGCTCTGTCACCGCCCATGTGGCTCTCCGGCACGTGGGTGGTCAAATCGGACGGTGTTGCCGTGTGCAGCCACTTCAAGGCCTTGACCACACCATTGGTCAGGGCCTGACAAACCTCGCCATTCTGCTCAACATACTCACGCGATGCACTCAGGCAGGAGCACAGCACAGGACCGCCAAACACATGGTCACTGTCGCGCAATCCCCTTGTGTCACTGACCACACGAATCACGCCACCAAGCTCCAGTCGTGTAATCACCGGATCGGTATAGCTGAGCGCGTCAATCTCGCCAAGATGGAAGGCCTCCAGTGCCCTGTCCGCGTTGGCAACCTCAACAAAATTCACATCGGTCGGCCTGAGTCCGGCTCGCAGCAGCATCAGCCGGGCAACCCGGTGACTCAGGGTTCCTGAAGCGGCCACCCCGATGCTGCACCCCACCAGGTCCTTGAGCGTTGCGTGGCCTGGCAGCGCATTGGGCGACACCCCAAGAACCACTTGTGGTGCGCGGGACATGAGAACGAAAGCCTGGTGGGGGCGGCGCTGCGCATGTTGCAATACGGTGCGTTCAAACGTACCGGCAAACACTTCGGCGGGGAACTGGGCCACATTTGGCAAGCTATGGGCCTGTACAGGGAGGTCCTGCAACTGCACGTCAAGCCCCTCGCCGCGAAAGTAGCCCAACCTGTAGGCCAAAATCAAAGGCAACTGCTTGATTTGCTTAGAGTTTTGCACCACCACCTGAACACGATGCACCGTGCCGACAGGCGCGGCCAGAGCCGCCGGCGCTCCGCAGGACGCCGCCAACCCCCAACCCAGAACCACCCGTCGCTTGACCATCTGACGCCTCGCTCCACACCATAAGTGGCGCCTGCACCACAATGAAGAGACTCCAGATTACGTCTACGTCAACAAATTCACATCGGGACCGCCCCCGAGCGGGAAAACACGAATGGGGTGAACCCTGAGAAGGCGACGGGTCAGCGGCGATCAGCCAATGCATGGGCAATCGTGCCCAGATCGACGTATTCAAGCTCACTGCCAATGGGCACGCCCCGTGCCAACCGCGTGACCTGGATATGTCCTTTGAGCGCCTGGGCGATCACATGGGCCGTCGCCTCACCTTCAGCAGTGAAGTTGGTGGCCAGAATCACCTCACGCACCTCGTTAGGCGGAGGCGCGGCAATCCTGTCAAACAACTTCTGCAAGCCAATGTCGCGTGGCCCCACGCCGTCCAGCGGGCTGAGCTTGCCCATGAGCACGAAATAGCGCCCCTTGTAGGCGCCCGTGCGCTCCATGGCCGCCTGGTCGGCTGGCGTCTCCACCACACACAGCTGTCCGGTCTCACGCTGCGGGTCCTGGCAGGTGGCGCAAATATCGTCCTCGGTGAACGTATTGCACAGCGCGCAATGCTTCACCCTTGACGCCGCGTCCTGCAACGCCTGCGCCAGCTGCAGCGCGCCATCGCGGTCGTGCTGCAAAAGGTGGAACGCCATGCGTGACGCAGACCTCACTCCGACGCCCGGCAAACGCTGCAGGGCACGCACCAAGGCGTCAAGCTGAGATCCGGCCATAGCGCAAAAACAATCAGAACGGGAACTTCATGCCGCCCGGCAGGCCCGGCATGCCAGCGGTGATCTTGGCCATCTTCTCCTGCGAGGTTTCCTC
>CAMLOF010000083.1 GCA_946481585.1 uncultured Macromonas sp.
AGCAAAGCCACCACAGCCTCGGTGATCGGCATCTCCACCCCCAGGCTGCGCGCCCGCTGCGCCACCGTGCGCGCGCTGTAAACCCCCTCGGCCACGTGCCCCAGGGAATCCACGGCCTCCTGCAGACTCTTGCCCTGCGCCAGCAGCAAGCCCACCTGCCGGTTGCGGCTCAAGTCGCCCGTGGCAGTCAACACCAGGTCGCCCAAACCGCTCAAACCCATGAAAGTCTCGGGCCGCGCACCCAGCGCCAGCCCCAAACGTGAAATTTCGGCCAAACCGCGCGTGATCAACGCCGCTCGCGCGTTCAGGCCCAGATCCAGGCCATCGCACAGCCCCGTGGCAATCGCCATCACGTTCTTCACCGCGCCGCCCACTTCCACACCTACGATGTCATCGTTGGCATAGACGCGCAGCGCCTGGCTGTGGAAAGCCTGCACCAGCAATTCGCACACGGCCTTTTGTCTGCAAGCCGCCACCAAGGCGGTGGGGCGGCCGCGAGCCACCTCCTGGGCAAAGCTCGGCCCGCTCAGCACCCCCGCCTGCAAGCCGGGCGCCACCTGGGCACAGATTTCATGCCCCAACAAGCCCACGTCACCCGCGGATTCGTCGGCAGCCCGCTCAAAGCCCTTGCACAACCACACGACCGGCATGGTGCAGTCGCGCAGCAGCGTCAGCATCTCGCGCAAGGCCGCCATAGGCGTGCCAACGATCACCAGATCCTGCCCCTCCAGTTGCGCCGCCAGTTCGGTGGCAGGGCAACTGAACACGGTCAGCCGCTCGGGAAACGCCAGCCCAGGCAGGTAACGCTCGTTGCAACGCTGCGCCTGCATGCGCCCAGCCTGTGCAGCGTCGCGTGCCCACAGGCGCACGTCGTGCGGCGTGCCGTTGTCTGACGCTGCAGCCATGGCCAGGGCCGTGCCCCAGGCACCGGCCCCCAGAACGCTGATCCTCATGCGTCGCTCAAGGCAAAGGTCACTGGGTCACGATGCGCGGCGCGTCTTCTTCCTGCTGCGCCTGCTGCTGCTCGTACATGGCCTGGAAGTTGATCTCGGCCAGGTGCACGGGCGGGAAACCGGCACGCTGGATCATGTCGGCCACGTTGCCGCGCAGGTAGGGATAGACGATCTGCGGGCAGGCAATACCCATGATCGGGCCCATCTGGTCGGCGGGCAGGTTGCGGATCTCGAAAATACCGGCCTGCTTGGCTTCCACCAGGAACACCGTCTTGTCGTTGATCTTGGTCTGCACGGTGGCGGTCACGGCCACTTCGTACACGCCATCGGCCACGGGCTGTGCCTCGACGCCGAGCTGGATATCCACGCTGGGCTGCTCCTGCTCCAGCAGAATGGCTGGGGAGTTGGGCTGTTCGAGCGACGCCTCCTTCAGGTACACGCGCTGGATCTGGAACACGGGAGTGGAGTCGTCTGCCATGAAAGTCTCTTCAAGAATCTAGGGTCAAAAAAACAGACCCGCTGGAGGCGTTCCCGCAGCGGGTCATGAACTCGGAACACTGGGCATTATGCAGCCCAATCGCCCGGTCGAGATCAGGTGGACAGCAGTGGCACCAAGCCGCCTCGCGCATCCAGTGCATGAAGGTCGTCGCAACCGCCCACGTGGGTGTCGCCAATGAAAATCTGCGGCACGCTCGTGCGGCCGGTCAGGTCCTTCATGGCCGAGCGGACGTCGGGCTTGCCGTCCACCACAATTTCCTCCCACTGCTGCACCCCGCGTTCGCGCAGCAATGCCTTGGCACGCGTGCAGTAGGGGCAGTAGTCGCTGCTGTAAATCTTGACCTGAGCCATGAATTCACTCTCCGTTATTCACAGCCGAAATTGTCAGCCCTTTTGCACCGGCAGGTTGGCGGAACGCCACGCACCCATGCCGCCGGTCAGGGAATGCACCTTCTCGTAGCCCAGTTTCTTGGCCATGGCCACCGCGCGGTTGGAGCGCACACCAGAGGCGCACACCATCACCACCGGCACCGACTTGTTCTTGGCAACGGCAGACAGCTTGGACTCCAGCTCACCCAGTGGAACGTTCTTGGCGCCCGTCACGTGGCCATTGGCGAACTCCTCGGGGGAGCAAACGTCAACCACCACCGCTTTTTCGCGGTTCATCAACTGCACAGCCTCGGTGGGCGTGATGCCCGCTGCGCCGCCACCCTTGCCAAGAACCGGCCACAAAAGCATGGCGCCAGAGCTGATGGCCACAACAAACAAAACCCAGTTTTCCAAAAAGAAAGTCACGTTATACCTTTCAGTGCAACCTGCTATTTTAAAATCAGTTGTTTTGCCCCTGTCCAACGCCTGCCAACCCTGACTCACATGTACAAGCTCGTTCTGATCCGCCACGGTGAATCCACCTGGAACCTGGAAAACCGTTTCACCGGCTGGACCGATGTCGACCTCACCCCCACTGGCGTCTCGCAGGCCATGTCTGCAGGCAAGCTGCTCAAGGCCGAGGGCTGGGACTTCGACCTGTGCTTCACCAGCGTGCTCAAGCGCGCCATCCACACCCTGTGGTACACGCTGGACGAAATGGACCGCACCTGGCTGCCTGTCGTCAAAGACTGGCGCCTGAACGAGCGTCACTACGGCGGCCTGCAGGGCCTGAACAAGGCCGACATGGCCAAGCAATACGGTGACGAGCAGGTACTCATCTGGCGCCGCAGCTACGACACGCCGCCCCCGGCACTGGAGGCAACCGACCCCCGCAGCGAGCGTGGCGACCGCCGTTACGCTGGCTTGGCCCCCGAGCAGATCCCGCTCACCGAGTGCCTCAAGGACACTGTTGCCCGCGTCATCCCTTGCTGGAGCGACACCTTGGCACCCGCCATCAAATCGGGCAAGCGCGTGCTGGTGGCCGCGCACGGCAACTCCATCCGGGCGCTGATCAAGTACCTGGACGGCATCTCCGACAGCGACATCGTCAACCTCAACATCCCCAACGGCATTCCGCTGGTGTACGAGCTTGACGCCGACCTGAAGCCCATCCGCCACTACTACCTGGGCGACGCCGAAGCAGCAGCGCGTGCCGCAGCCGCCGTGGCAAGCCAAGGCAAGGCCTGACACACACAGTTGTGCTTTACGGAACCGAAACACCCTTTCGGTTTCCAAGGTGTATATTGGCCGGTGACCGTTAAGAAGGTGCAGCAATGGGGCAAAAACTCAAGATAGCAGGCTGGATTGCAGTGGGCGCCGTCGCAGGCGCGTTGACCACCGTCCAGTTGCAGGCCGTGGCGCGCGGGTCCCTCTCGCCCCTGCCACTGGAAGAGCTGCAGCAGCTCGCCGCCGTCTTCGGCATGGTCAAGAGCGACTACGTGGAGCCGGTGGACGAGAAGAAGCTCATCACCGACGCGATTTCGGGCATGGTCTCCAGCCTCGACCCGCACTCGCAATACTTCGACAAGAAGAGCTTCAAGGAATTCCGCGAGGGCACCAGCGGCCGCTTCGTGGGCGTCGGCATTGAAATCACCATGGAAGACGGCCTGGTCAAGGTCGTCTCGCCCATCGAGGATTCCCCAGCCTTCCGCGCCGGGCTCAAGTCCAACGACCTCATCACCAAGATCGACGAAACCGCCGTCAAGGGTCTGTCGCTGAACGAGGCCGTCAAGCGCATGCGCGGCGAGCCCAACACCAAGGTGACGCTGACGATCTTCCGCAAGGACGAGAACCGCACCTTCCCGGTGACCATCACCCGCCAGGAAATCAAGACCCAGAGCGTCAAGTCCAAGGTGATCGAGCCCGGATACGCGTGGCTGCGCGTGTCGCAGTTCCAGGAGCGCACGGTCGAAGACTTTGCCCGCAAGCTGGAAGACATCTACAAGGAACAGCCGCAGCTCAAGGGCCTGGTGCTGGACCTGCGCAACGACCCGGGCGGCCTGCTCGACGCGGCGGTGGCCATCTCTGCCGCCTTCCTGCCCGAGAACGTGACCGTCGTGTCCACCAACGGTCAGCTCGAAGAGAGCAAGGCCTTGTTCAAGGCCGCGCCGCAGTACTACTTGCGCCGCGCCAGCAACGACCCTATCCGCCACCTGACCGAAACGACCCGTGGCGCTCTGAAGAGCGTGCCGCTGGTGGTGCTGGTCAACGAAGGCTCCGCCTCGGCCAGCGAGATCGTGGCGGGTGCGCTGCAAGACCACAAGCGCGCCACCATCATGGGCAGCCAGACCTTCGGCAAGGGCTCAGTGCAAACGGTACGCCCCCTGGGCCCGGACACGGGCCTGAAGCTGACCACCGCCCGCTACTACACACCCAGCGGCCGATCCATCCAGGCCAAGGGCATCGTGCCCGACGTGTGGCTGGACGAAACCGCCGAGGGCAACCTGTTTGCCGTTCTGCGCACCCGCGAGGCCGACCTGGACAAGCACCTGGGCAACGGCCAGGACAATGGCCGCCAGCCGAGCGAAGCGGAAAAGGCCGCCGAGCGCCAGCGTGAGCAGGAACGCGAGGCCGCCCGCCTGCGCCTGGAAGAGGAACAGCGCAAGAACCCTGGCCAACGCCTCATGCCCGAGTTCGGCTCCGACAAGGACTTCCAGTTGCAGCAGGCTGTGAACCAGCTCAAGGGCAAGCCCGTGGTGGCCAGCAAGACGCAGACCGAGCGCCCGGCTGCCACCACCGAGCAGTGATCCACGGCAGCGCCTGATGAACGACGAGCAGCTGCTGCGTTACTCGCGCCACATCCTGCTCGACGAGCTGGGTGTGGAAGGCCAGGAAAAACTGCTGGCGTCCCACGCCGTGGTGATTGGTGCCGGTGGGCTGGGCTCACCCGTGGCGCTCTACCTGGCCAGCGCCGGCGTGGGCCACATCACCTTGGTGGACCACGACACGGTGGACGCCACCAACCTGCAGCGGCAGATCGCACACAACCTGGAACGTTTGGGCCAACCAAAGGCCGAATCGGCCAAGGCGGCCATGCATGCCATCAACCCGGAGGTGCGCATCGACACCGTGCTGCAACGTGCCGATGCTGCCCTGCTCGACCAGTTGCTGCCCGGTGCCGACGTGATCCTGGACTGCACCGACAATTTCGACACCCGCCACGCCATCAACCGTGCCAGCGTACGGCACCGTGTTCCACTGGTTTCCGGGGCCGCCATCCGCTTCGACGGGCAACTTTCCGTCTACGACCCGCGCAACGCCGAGTCCCCCTGCTACGCCTGCATCTTCCCCGACACCGACGGCCTGGAAGAAGTGCGCTGCGCCACCATGGGCGTGTTTGCGCCACTGGTCGGCATCATCGGCACCATGCAGGCGGCCGAGGCACTCAAGCTGCTCAGCGGCATGGGTTCACGCCTGGTCGGGCGGCTCACCATGCTCGACGGCCGAGGCATGGAATTCACCGAAGTCAAGCTCGCACGCAACCCAGGCTGCCCAGTCTGCAGCGGGCACTGAGCACGCAATCAGGCGTCAGCCTTTTCGTTTGACTCCGTCCCCCGCCAGGTGACGGGCTTGGCCGCCAATGCGCCTCTGGGTGCGCGGCAGTTCCGCATCATGCGCTGTCACCATCTCCTCGGCCCGCGCTTGCAGGCGGTCCAGCACGCCGTCCAGCCAGTCCAGCTCAGCGTCGTCCAGCACATCCAGCAACTCGCGGTTGATCTGGCGCGCCAGCGGCAGCAGTTCGGCATGGATGCTGCGCGCCTTGTCCGTCAGCATCACCTGCGCGTGCCGCCGGTCGGAAGGGCGTTGGATGCGAACCAGCAGCTGCTTGTCCACCATGGAGCCGATGGCCCGGGAGGTGCGGGCCTTGTCCAGACCGGCGCGGCGCGCCAGTTCGGTCGGCGTCATCCCATCGGTGGGCTCCAGCAGGCTGATGAGCCGCCACTCCCGCCGGGTAATACCAAAGCGCCCTTCGCACACGCGCACCACCAGGCTGCCAGCCTGCGCCAGCACGCGGGTGAACCGGTACAGGGGCATGTCTACGAGCGAGTCGAGCCGCTTCAGTCTGGAAGCCGTGGCCATTCGGGTTTTCACGAAGAACAGTTGATTAGATCAATCGATTGTCACGCTTCTACATTTGCCCCACAAGGACAACGCCACCGATACTCAGGAGACACCATGAACTTCCGCAGACAACTGCTTTGCGCCCTTCTGGGCATCCACAGCCTGCTGGCGCCGCTGGCCGCCAATGCGCAGAGCACTTACGCGACAAAACCGGTCCGCCTCGTCAACAACTGGCCGCCCGGCGGCCCCTCGGACATTCTGGCGCGCTCCGTACAGCCCTATCTCCAAGAGCTGCTCAAGCAGCCGGTGATCGTGGACAACAAGGCAGGTGCGGCTGGCAACCTGGGAGCGACCGAAGTGGCCCGGGCCCCGGCAGACGGGCACACCGTGCTGTTCGGCATCGACACCACGTTCACGGTCAACCCGCACATCTACAAGACCATGCCCTTCAAGGGCGCCGACCTGAAGCCCGTGGTCATCATGGCTTCGTCGGGCCTGCTGGTAGGTGTGCATCCATCCACCGGCATCAAGTCGATGAAAGACCTGGTTGCCGCAGGCAAGGGGAAAGGGCTGATGTTTGGCTCGGGCGGCAATGGCAGCCCCGGCCATCTGTGGGTGGAGATGTTCAAGGACGCGGCTGACGTGAAGGTGACCCACGTGCCGTACCGTGGCAACACCCCGGCGGTGACTGCCGTGCTGGCTGGTGAAGTCAACGGCGGCGCATTGGCTACCCCGGGCATGCTGCCGCACGTCCAGGGCGGCAAGATCACCCCGCTGGCGGTGACGGGGCAACAACGTTCAAAACTGGCGCCCGACCTGCCCACGGTGGGAGAGCTGGGCCTGCCGGAACTGGTGCAGGAGGTCCTGTACCTGGTGATGGTGCCTGCAGCCACGCCCGAACCCGTTGTGCAGACGCTGCAAAAAGGCATTGTGGACGCCCTCAAGCGCCCCGACGTGCAAGCCCGGCTGACCAGCCTGGACCTGCACTTCGAGGGGCAAACCGGCAGCGCCGCCATCAAGCGCCTTGCCGACACCAGCGCCCGTTACGCCAAGGTGGTGGCAGCCACCGGCATGCAGGTGGATTGAAGACAGGACTGCGGCCATGCAAAGCCCCAACATCATTTACATCGTATCGGACGACCTGGGCTACGCCGACCTGGGCTGCTACGGCGGCCGTCAAGCCCAGTTTGGTGACGTGTCTCCCAACATCGACAAACTTGCCGCAGGCGGCATGCGCTTTGTCGAGGGTTACTCCAACTCACCGGTGTGCTCGCCCACCCGTTTTGCGCTGATGACCATGCGCTACCAGTACCGGCTGCGCGGCGCACTGGAAGAGCCCATCAACAGCCGCAGCAAGGGCAGCGACGTCCTGGGCCTGCCCGCCGATCTGCCTACGCTGCCCTCGCTGCTGCGTGACGCGGGCTACCACACCGCACTCATTGGCAAATGGCACCTGGGCTACCCGCCCACCTTCGGACCTCTGCGCTCGGGCTACGACGAATTCTTCGGCATCATGGCTGGCGGGGTGGACTACTTCACCCACTGCTCGTCCAAGGGCGACCACGACCTTTTCCTCGGCGAAGACGAGCACATGGAAGTGGGCTACCTCACCGACATCTTCTCGCGGCGCTCGGTGGACTACATCCACCGCATGGCCGATGACGCCAAGGCAGGCAAGCCCTTCTTTTTGAGCCTGCACTACACCGCACCGCACTGGCCATGGGAAACGCGTGACGACGCCCACATCGCCCCCGACGTGGCTAGGAACCTGTTCCACCTGGACGGCGGCAACATCCACAGCTACCGCCGCATGATCCACCACATGGACGAGGGCATCGGCTGGGTCATGGACGCTCTGCGCCAGCATGGGCTGGAGGAGAACACCCTGGTCGTCTTCACCAGCGACAACGGCGGGGAGCGCTTCAGCGACAACTGGCCCCTGGTCGGTGGCAAGATGGACCTGACCGAAGGGGGCATACGCGTGCCATGGATCGCGCACTGGCCCGCCGTCATTCCGGCAGGCTCCGTCAGCCAGCAGCACTGCATGACGATGGACTGGTCGGCCACGATGCTGGACGTGGGCGGCGGGCAGCCCGATCCAGACTTTCCGCTGGACGGGATTTCTCTCAAGGGAGTGCTGAGCGACCCGGCCCACCGCTTCGAGCGCCCGCTGTACTGGCGAATGAACCACCGCAGCCAGCGTGCCCTGCGGGTGGGGGACTGGAAATACCTGCAGGTGGACGGCAACGAATACCTCTTCAACATTGCAGCGGACGAGCGTGAGCGTGCCAACCTGGCGCAACGTGAACCCGAGCGCATGGCCCACATGCGTCAATTGTGGCTGGACTGGAACGAAACCATCCCACCCATACCGCCAGACGCCACCGTGAGCCTGGGCTATTCGACCAAGGACATGCCGCAACGTTAAGCTAGGCGACATGTCACGAATAGAACGGCTGTTTCCCTTCCTTTCCTGGCCACGCGCGGATGCCTCCCTGCTGCGAGGCGAGGCCTTGGCTGGCCTTACCGTGGGGCTGATGGTCATACCCCAGGGGGTGGCGTATGCCGCGCTGGCGGGCATGCCCCTGGTCACGGGCATTTACGCCTCGCTGCTGCCCGCTCTGGTGGCTGTGCTGTTCGGCGCGTCCCCCCGGCTGTCGGTGGGGCCTACCGCACTGAGCTGTCTGCTGGTGAGCGCGTCGCTGGCCGGGTTGGCCACACCGGGCAGCAGTGAATGGATTGCACTGGCGGTGTGGCTGTCGCTGCTGACAGGCCTGCTGCAGGTGGTGCTGGGCCTGGCACGCTTTGGCTGGCTGTTGAACCTGGTCAACTCCCCCGTACTGATGGCCTTCACCCAGGCGGCAGCGGTTCTCATCATTGGATCGCAACTGCCAGCGCTGCTGGGCCTGCCAGCCAACCTTGGAGAATGGCTGGCAGGGGCTTCGCCGCATTGGCCATCGGTGGCGTTTGGCCTGGGGAGTCTGGCCGTGCTGATGCTGGCAAGGCGCTGGCGCCCCACCTTTCCCACCGTGCTGGTTGTGGTGCTGGCCACGGCGGGCGCAAGCCAGTTGATAGGCTTTGAGGCACAGGGCGGCGCCGTGGTGGGCACGCTGCCCGAAGGCCTGCCAGCGCTCTACCTGCCTGGCTGGCTCGGCTGGGGCACGTTGGCCCAGCTGGCGGTGCCGGTGCTGGTGGTCACGCTGGTGAGCTTCCTGGAAACCGCCGCCAGCGCCAAGGTGGACAACGCCCGCCAAGGCCAGCGCTGGAACCAGGACCAGGACCTTATCGGCCAAGGCCTCGCCAAGATCGCCGCCGGATTCAGCGGAACATTTCCCACAAGTTCGTCGTTCTCGCGTTCTGCGCTCAATCTATACGCGGGCGCCAAAAGTGGATGGGCCACCTTGTTTTCGGTGGTGGTCGTGTTGATCGCCCTGCTCTTTCTGCTGCCAGTGCTGCACCATGTGCCACAGGCAGTGCTGGCGGCCGTGGTGCTGGTCGCTGTGATCGGACTGATCAAACCGCGTGAATTCCTGCGGTTGTGGCGCATCTCCCGGGTGGAGGCCATGATCGCACTCGCCACCGTAGCCATCACCGTCCTGTCCGCCCCACGGCTTTACTGGGGCGTGCTGGCGGGGGTGTTGATGTCGCTCAGCCACTTTCTGTACCAGCGGCTGCACCCGCGCATCATTGAAGTGGGCGCCCACCCGGACGGCCGCCTGCGCGACCGCCACCTGTGGAAGCTGCCGCCGCTGGCGCCAGCCACCTACGCACTGCGCATGGATGCGGAGCTGGACTTCGGATCGGCAGCAGCACTGGAGCGAGCCATTACCGAACACCTGGCAGCCCACCCTGCCACGCAGCACGTGGTGCTGATGGCGCAGCCCATCAACCGCGTTGACGCTACCGGGGTCGAAACCTTCACCCGCCTGCGTCTGCTGCTGGAAGGCCAGGGGCGCACCCTGCACCTGGTGGGATTGAAGCTGCCGGTAGAGCAAACCTTGCGCGCGGCAGGCGAACTCAACGAGTCGCCGCACCTGCACATGTACGCCACCGAGGCGGAGGCGCTGCGCGCGCTCAACGCCAGTGATTGAAGGCGCGAATCAGGCCCGGCCGATGATGGAGGCCGTGGCCATCAGCTCTTCGAGCAGCGCCAGCGACACCTTGCCAGACACGCTGTAGGGGTCGAATTCCGGGCGCTCGGAGTACTTGAGCACGATGGAGGTGTTGAGCTTGCTGAGGTTGACCTGCCCCATGGTCCAGCCACCGAAGCGGCGCTCGGTGATCTCTTCGTAGTGCAGCAACTCCACATCCTTGTGGCGCGGGTCTTCGATGATGTGGCTGTACAGGCGGTTGACCGCCTGGCGCCCGCCCTCTATGGCCTGCACGAAGATGCCTCCGCCATAGCAGAGGATGCCCGTGATGCCGTTGTGCAGGTTGTGCTGACGCGCCGAAGCCAGAATGGAATGGATGGCTTCGTCGTTACCCGGCTCCACGGCCCGGCTCACATAAAGCAGACGCACCAGCATGTCAGTTGCTCCCTCGCGGAATGAGCGAGAGGAATTCGCGGCGCAGGGTCGGGTCCTTCAGGAACACACCGCGCATGACCGAGTTGATCATCTTGCTGTCCATGTCCTTCACGCCACGCCAGGCCATGCAGTAGTGGCTGGCCTCCATGACGATGGCCAAGCCATCGGGCTGGGTTTTTTCCTGGATCAGGTCAGCCAGCTGCACCACGGCCTCTTCCTGGATCTGCGGACGGCCCATCACCCACTCGGCGAGCCGTGCGTACTTGCTCAGGCCGATGACGTTGGTGTGCTCGTTGGGCATGATCCCGATCCACACCTTGCCAATCACAGGGCAGAAGTGGTGACTGCACGCGCTGCGCACCGTGATCGGGCCGACGATCATCAGCTCGTT
>CAMLOF010000084.1 GCA_946481585.1 uncultured Macromonas sp.
GCAATGACCACCATGGACAGCGACAGCATGATCGTCTGGTTGATGCCCGCCATGATGGTGGGTAGCGCCAGTGGCAGCTGCACCTGGCGCAGCTTCTGCCAAACAGAAGAACCAAAGGCGTCAGCCGCTTCCAGCAGGTCTTTGTCCACCAGGCGTATGCCCAGGTTGGTAAAGCGTATGACCGGCGGAATGGCGTAGATGACCACGGCGATCAACCCCGGTACACGCCCAATGCCCAGCAACATCACCACGGGTATGAGGTACACGAAGCTGGGCATGGTCTGCATCACGTCCAGCGCCGGGTTGACGAAGCGCTGCAGGCGGTCTGAGCGGCTCATGGCAACGCCTATGGGCAAGCCCAGCGCAATGGCCACCACGGTGCACACGAAGATCATGGAGATGGTCTTCATGGTGTCTTCCCACATGCCAAACACGCCAATGGCGAGCAGAGTCAAGGTGGTGCCCACCACCACCTTGAGCGAGCGCGAAGCCAGCCACGCCACCAGCACAATGACCGCGAGCACCACCGGCCAGGGGGACTGTGTAAGCAGGCGTTCCGACACCAGCAGGAACTGGCGCAAGGGCTCGAAGAACTTTTCCAGCACCTCGCCATATTCTCGTGTGAAGTCACGAAACGCGCCGTCCACGAAACGGCGCAGCAGGCTCAGCGTTTCCGTTCCCAGGGCCGGAAACGCCTCCAACCAGTCCCGGCTCATCGCAGCGCGGCCTTCACCTTGGTAGCTACATCAGGCGTCACCCAGGCGCTCCACACCTCGGGCTGGGTCTTCAGGAAGTGGCGTGCACCATCTTCACCGCTGGCCTGGTTGTCGCTCATCCACGCCAGCAGTTGGTTCACGGTGTCGTTGCCCCAGCTGCGCTTGTTCAGGTATTCCACCGCCGGGCCACCCGCTTTCTTGAATCGGTCTGTCACCACCGTGAACACCTCGGCCCTTGCCCAGTCGGTCTTGACCGGGTTGGCGCATTCCGCCTTGGCATTACAGGCCTCGAAGGCGGCCTTGTCGTGTGGCACACCGGCGTCCAGCTTGACCATCTGGTACTTGCCCAGAATGGAAGTGGGCGCCCAGTAGTAGCCCAGCCAGCCCTGCTTGCGTTCATAGGCTTTGGCAATGGAGCCGTCCAGCCCGGCAGCGGAGCCAGTGTCCACCAGCACAAAGCCTTTTTTCTCGGCGTCCCACGCCTTGAAGGCGTTGACGGTGGTGAGCTGGCAGTTCCAGCCCGAGGGGCAGTTGTGCACGGCACCCTTGGACTTGTCTTCGGGGGCAGGGAACAAGTCTGGGCGCTTCAGAGCATCGTCAATGGTCTTGATGCCTGGGTTCGCGTCTGCCACGTACTTCGGTATCCACCAGCCTTCCACGCCACCATCCTTCAGCGATTGCGCGGCGTAGTGCAGGCGGCCATCCTTGACGGCGGCATCCAGCGGCTGGCGCACAGCGTTGATCCAGGCTTCGGGTGCCACGTCAGGGCGGCCTTTTTCCATCATGGACGTGAGCGTGGGCATGGTGTCGCCCGGTACAACTTCCACCTCACAACCATAGCCCTGCGAAAGGATGACACGGTCAATCTCGGCCAGGACCTCGGCGGACTGCCAGTTCATGCTGGCCACGGTGACCTTGCCACACGCGGCGGATGCCAACCCTGGCAAGGCAACAAACGCGCACGCGGCTGCAAGTCGGAAGAAAGTCTGACGGTTCATGGGATTTGCTCCTGTTGTCTGAGGGAGTAGGCACCGTGCGGTGTGACGCTGTTCCGGCTGACCAGAAGGACCACCGCCAACGGGCGGGAATGCGGCAAGGGGCTGTTGAACAAGCCCCGCCCGGGCCAGAAGATGGCCAGGTGAACACCGCAAAAGAAAGGCACTGCGAGTGCAGCACGCCTTTAAATTATATTTGTGCAAATATATATGTCAAGGGGTAACATCCCCGCTCAACCAGTGTTTCACCATGCAGCAGCCCACCGTCCCCATGTCCGACGTCAGCGACCTCAAGAGCGACAGCGCGGTCTACAAAACCCTTCTGGAATCCACCAAGGCCATTCCCTGGAAGATAGACTGGCCCACCATGTCCTTCGCCTACATTGGCCCGCAGATCGAGCCCTTGCTCGGCTGGAGCCAGGAGAGCTGGGCCAGCGCCCAGGACTGGGCCATGCGCATACACCCCGACGACCGCGACCGTGTGGTGAACTTCTGCATTGCGCAGTCGCAAGCCGGGGTGGATCACGAGGCAGACTACCGCGCACTCACCAAGGACAACGGCTACGTGTGGATACGCGACGTGGTGCACGTGGTGCGCAACGGCAACGGCGAGGTTGAAGCGCTGGTGGGTTTCATGTTCGACATCAGCGAACGCAAGAAGACGGAAGAAAAGCTCATTGCCTTGCAGCGCGAGCTGGAAGCCTTGTCGTTCAAGGACGGGCTCACCGGCATTGCCAACCGCCGCCAGTTCGACGCCAGCCTGGAAAAGGAATGGGAAAACGCGCAGGCCAACCAGTGGCCGCTGTCGCTCGTCTTGCTGGACGTTGACTTCTTCAAGCAGTACAACGACCTGTACGGCCACTTGCAGGGCGACAAGTGCCTGACCGACATTGCACAGACGCTGGGGCTGGCAGCCGTGGGCCCGCGCGACGTGGTGGCGCGCTTTGGCGGAGAAGAGTTCGTCATACTGCTGCCCGAAACCGACGCCACGGGCGCGCGCAAGGTGGCCGAGCGCTGCCAGCGCCTCATCGACAAGCGGGCTATCACGCATTCGCAGTCGCCCAACGGCCAGCGCGTGACCATGAGCATTGGCGTGGGAACCGTGGTGCCCAGCCATCCCATGACGGCGGCGGAATTCCTGCACTCGGTTGACGAACGCCTGTACGCTGCGAAGCAGAACGGACGCAACCGCATAGAGGACGTTGACCATGAACCACCCGCACGCCACCGCGCTCCAGTTTGAAGACAACCGCACCACACTTTCTGGCGGCACCACGCCCCAGGTGGTGTTGGCTGTTGGCATAGGGGACTTGGCCAGCAAGGTGTTCCGGCACGACCCGCCTGCACCCTATGAAATGGAGCAGGCGATCGACCTGGTGGAAGACGCGCTGACCGCAACGGGCCTCAAACGGGCAGAACGTGCAGACCTGCTGATTTCCGACGAACCGTTGTGCACGTTGCTCGGTTTGCAAACCACGGGCAGCCGCGTCACAAGTGAAGAGGTGGAAGCCAAGTTTCAGCGGCTGGCGTCTGTGTCGCTCGGCCACCCGGGCCTGCTCGACGGTCTGCCTTCAGGCGGCCGCGTGGCTGCGGCGCTGTTGGTGTTGCGCGAATGTGTGCACCACCTGGGATTTGCAGGCGTGGTGCGCTGAATCAACGCGCCAGCTTGCCGCTGGACGCCGCCCGAATCAAGCGCTGGAATGAAGGGCAGGCCATGTGGTTGGGCGCGGGGCACTTGGCCGCGTGGCGCAAGCCGTTGCTCATGGCACGCAGCCGCTTGATCAACGAATCCACCTGATCGGCCTTGGCATCCAGCATCTTGCGGTCGATCTGCAACTTCTTGTCGGCCGAGAACATCTGCGCAATCTCGTCGAGCGAAAAGCCCGCCGCTTGGCCCAGTGAAATCAGCGCCAGCTGCTCCAGCACCGAAGGCTCGAACAGGCGGCGCAGGCCCTGGCGGCCCACAGACGCGATCAACCCCTTCTCTTCGTAGTACCGCAGCTTCGAGGCAGGCATGCCCGAACGCTTGGCCACTTCAGCTATGTCCATGTTTTAAAAAGGTCTTGACTTCAAGTTGACTTGAATTCGTATAGTGCCCTCACCGTATCCAACCGTCAACCGAAGGGCACAACATGACAGCATTTGACGAGAGCTTTTTGAGCGCCGTGGCCATAGGCGCAGGCGCCACCGTGGTGATGGACATGTGGCTGCTTTTGCTCAAGCGGCTGAATGTGCCGGGCCTTAACTTTGCACTGCTGGGCCGGTGGGCAGGGCACATGCTGCGTGGCCGCTTGGCGCACCAGAGCATTGCCCAGGCAGAGCCCGTGCCTTTTGAACTGGCCCTGGGCTGGGCCACGCACTACCTCACAGGCGTGGGCTTTGCGCTGTTGTTGCAGGCCATTGCCGGTGCGTCGTGGGTGCAGGCACCCACGCTGCTGCCCGCTGTGGCCTTCGGCCTGGGCACGGTCATCTTTCCCTGGTTTGTGATGCAACCAGCCATGGGCGCGGGCATTGCGTCTTCACGAACCAAGACCCCTGTACTGAACTGTTTCCGAAACCTGGTCAATCACGCCGTCTTCGGGTTCGGTCTGTATGCCGCGGCCACCGCCGCATCCACGTTCGCCGCGCCTTTGAAGGCGCGGCGTTGTCAACCCCTTGAACCTACGTGAAACCATGAAACACTTCGTTCCCCAGTTCCCCGCCCGCTTTGCCCCGGTGTTGTTTGGATTTGTCCTGTCAGGCCTGATGTCTTTGCTGGTGTCTGCCATATCCACGCTGCGAAACGTAGGCCCGGACGCCCGCTTTCTTGCCCTGTGGATGGGTGCCTGGCTGACGGCCTGGCTGATAGCGTTCCCCGTGGTGCTGCTGGTGGCACCCATGACGCGGCGTCTGGTTCAGCGCCTGGTGAAGGCTCCCCCAGCCGCCGCTCGCTGAAAACGGCCTGCAAGAAGGCCGGAAATCAGCGCCCCAGCTGCGTCAGCGCTGCCTGCAGCCCGGCCAGCCCGCCCACGCGCTGGTCGTTGATGAAGATCTGCGGCATCTGGCGCACGGCGGGGCCGCACTTTTCGTAAAAGGCCATGCGCTCGGCCTCGTCGTCGATCTTGATTTCCTCAAAATCCATGGAGCGGGACTTCAGCAGCATCTTGGCCGACTCGCACTGCGGGCAGGCAGACTTGGAATAGACAACGATCTTGAGTGACATGGGCGGAGTCTCGGTAAGTTGGGTCAGCGCGCGTCCGGCAGCTCGATCTTGACTTCGAGCACTTCCAGGTTGTCCTGGCGTTCCAGGTTCACCTTGATGTCATCTGGGTTGATGCGCACGTACTTGCCGATCACGGCCACCAACTCGCGCTGCAGGTCGGGCAGGTAGTCGGGCTCGGCGGCGTTGCGGCCCGAGCGCTCGTGCGCCAGGATGATCTGCAATCGCTCCTTGGCAACACTCGCTGTTTTCTTCTTTTCACCCAACAGGAAGGACAGGAAGGACATGGGTCATTTCCCTCCAAAGAGCCGTTTGAAGAAGTTGGGCTTCTCGGCGTCGATGAAGCGCAGCGGGCGGTCGTTGCCCAGGAAGCGTTCGATCACGTCCTTGTAGGCCTCGGACACGTCGGTGCCCTGCATGTGCACGGCAGGCACGCCCTGGTTGGACGCCTGCAGCACGCTTTCACTCTCGGGAATCACGCCAATGAGCTTGATGCGCAGGATGTCCTGGATGTCTTCCAGCGACAGCATCTGGCCGTCTTGCACGCGGTTGGGGTTGTAGCGGGTGATGAGCAGGTGTTCCTTGATGGGCTCGCCGCCTTCCATGGCGCGCTTGGTCTTGCTGCCCAGCATGCCCAGAATGCGGTCGGAGTCGCGCACGCTGGAGACTTCGGGGTTGGTCACCACCAGGGCCTCGTCGGCGTAGTGCATGGCCATGAGGGCGCCGGTCTCGATGCCTGCGGGGGAATCGCAGACGATGTAGTCAAAACCCATGCCTGCCAGGTCGTTGAGCACACGCTCCACGCCATCCTGCGTGAGCGCGTCCTTGTCACGCGTCTGGCTGGCGGCCAGCACGAACAGGTTGTCGCACTGTTTGTCTTTGATGAGCGCCTGGTTCAGGTTGGCTTCGTTGTGGATGACGTTGATGAAGTCGTACACCACGCGGCGTTCGCAGCCCATGATGAGGTCGAGGTTGCGCAGACCCACGTCGAAATCGATCACCACGGTCTTGAAGCCTTTGAGAGCAAGGCCTGCGGCAAAGCTGGCACTGGTGGTGGTCTTGCCCACGCCGCCCTTGCCGGAGGTCACGACAACGATTTTTGCCATTTGGGTGGTTCTTTCAGATCAGAGTATGGGTTCAAGAAGCAGTTTGTCGCCTTCGGCGCTGCTTTGCAGCCGCACCTGGGCGGCCTTGCCACGCACATTGTCGGGCAAGGGCACGTCGCTGGTCCGGTAGACACCAGCGATGGAAATGAGCTCCGCTTCCAGTGCCTGGGCAAAGATGCGGGCGTCTGCGTTGCCGCGCGCACCTGCAATGGCTTTGCCACGCAGCGGCGCGTACACGTGGATGTGCCCGTCGGCAATGACCTCGGCACCAGGATTGACCATGGCCAGCACCACCAGGTCGCGCCCACGCGCATAAACCTGCTGGCCAGAACGCAGGGGTTTGTCCACCACCAGGGCAGACGTGGCCGCTGCAGCCACCGGAGCGGCAGGAGCCGCCTGGGCGGCGGGTTGGGCAGGTTGTGCCGCTTGTGAGCGCGTCCAGGTGGCTTCCTGTGCCGTTACCAGGCCAGCAGCCAATGCCGCCTGGTGCTGTTCTTCACTGCCCCCCTTGACGGCCACTGGCTGCAGCCGGTGCTCACGCAGCAAGGGCAGCAGGGCAGCAAAGTCAGGAACGGTGCCTTCTTCCTGCACACCAGACAGGTCGATCAACAGGGGATCGTTGTCGAAAAAGTCTGGCGTATCGCCAAAACGCTGTGCAAGGTCTTGCGTAAGTTGCCTGACGTCGGTGCTGCGCAACAGCAATGCCACCAGGGGCAGCTGGGCACTCTTGATCTCGAAAGACAGGGCACCGGAGCCCGGGGAAGCGGATGACATGCAGGGTTTGAAGGGCGAAAAGCCAAATCTTAACAGTCGCGCAGACCAAAAACCCGCGGAAAGGGGCTGGAAGGCGGCCGGAGCGAGGCCAAGGCGGCGTACCCTGTTGTTCTTATTCTTCTTTGAATTTAATTTTTAAAGATAGTCGTAGTAGTAAGCACCGCCCGATTCTGTGGACAAGGCCAATTTGTGTTTTGCGGTCAAGCACTTGCAAAACTTCAAACCATGTGGAGCAGGGCCTTGGACGGCTTGTGGAAACAGGTAACAAGTCGCGGGTTATTCAAATTTCTGTGGATAAGTTGTATGTTGTCAATTTTTTATCCACAGACTTGTTGATAAGCAAAAAAAACCAGCCCGAAGGCTGGAAAGTTGAGGAGACGGGTTCGCGGTGCTGAAAATCAGCCGTGCATGGGGCCGTGGCCGCCGTGTTGGCCACCTTTGCGGTCGCCGTGGCGGCCCATGCGCTGGTGTTGTTCGTCAAACGCTTTTTGCTGCTCGGGTGTGAGCGTGGCGTAGAACTTTTTGACGGCTTCCAGGCGCTCGTTCATGTGCGCTTCGCGTTCGCTGCGCAGCGCCTGCATCTTTTCCATGCGCTGCGGGGTGGTCAGCTTGTCCCACTCGGCGCGGTCCAGACGCTGGGTGGGTGCCTTGGGCGGCTGCATGGATGCGGTGAATTCCTTCCACGCGCCTTCCTGGGCGGGGGTCAGCTTCAGGGCTTCTTTCAGGCGGGTTTCATGTTCGGCCATGCGCTTTTGCATGCGTTCCTGCATGCGCTCGGCACGGGGGCCGTCTTCCATGTTGCAACTGCCACGGCCGCCGCCAAAGGCCCAGGCGGTGGCGGTGGTGCCCAGCACGCCAGCGGCGGCGGTGACGATGAGCAGGCGTTTGGTGATGGGTTTCATGGGGCTTCCTTTCCTTTGCGGTTGCGGTGAGGAAAGTGTCTGCCCCGCGTGTTTCGCGGAAACCCCTGGTACATGACGCTTGTGTAAAGAAGCGTCACGGTTTGTCAAAGCCCGGCCAGGTCGTCGAGGATGGGGCAGTCGGGCCGGTCGTTGCCCTGGCAGCAGTGGGTGAGGTGTTGCAGGCTGCGTTCCATGGCCTGCAATTGCTCGATGCGTTGGCGCAAGGCATGCACATGGCGCTGCGCAATGCCTTTGACCTGGGCGCTGGCGCGGGCCTTGTCGTGCCACAGGCCTACGAGTTCGCCAATGTCGGGCATGGAAAAACCCAGGTCGCGTGCCCGCTTGATGAAGCGCAGGGTGTGTACGTCGGCTGCGCTGTAAAGGCGGTAGCCGCTGTCGGTGCGGCCCACGGGGGCCAGCAGCCCCAGCGATTCGTAGTGCCGCACCATCTTGGCAGACACCCCCGACAGTGTTGCTGCCTGGCCTATGTGTACCGGCCAGCCGCTGGCAGGCAGCGGGGCCGTGTCGGCGTGGACTTTCATCTTCAGGGGCTCTGCTTCAGGCGGCTACCTTGTAGCCTTCTTCGGCAATGGCCTGGGCAATGGCGTCGCGCGGCTGGGCGGAATCCACTTCCACCTTGTTCTGCTGGCGGTCAATGCGCACCTGGGCTTGTGGGTCCAGCGTCTTGATGGCCTGGGTCACGGCTTTTTCGCAATGGCCGCAGGTCATGCCGGTCACGGTGAAGGTCTGGGTCATGGTGAATCTCCTGTTTGAAAAGGGGTTGATGAGGGGTTGTGGAAAGAAGTATGAACCTTTCCATCGTGGGAAGGTCAAGGCCAGTTTTTTTCTGTGAAGCCGCTTGACTCTGACATGGTGTCAAGGTTCATACTGCCTCACATGAACACTGCAACTACCCCCTTTGACGCTGCCGACGAGGTGTGCGAGCTGGACCTGGGCATTGGCGGCATGACTTGCGCTTCTTGTGTGTCGCGTGTGGAGCGCGCCTTGAAGAAGCTGCCTGGCGTGCAGGAGGCCACCGTGAACCTGGCCACCGAATCGGCCCGCGTGCGCTGGACCGAAGCACCGGGTGCCGAAGACGCTTCTGGCCAACCCGCCATGGCTGCGCGCATTCAACGTGCGGTGCGCGACGCGGGTTACGAGCCCCGGCCCATTGAGGCGGACGAGGCCGCCAACCAGGTGACCGTGCTGGGTGTGCCGCGCGACGCGTGGCCGGTGTTGCTGGGGGCCTTGCTTTCATTGCCCCTGGCCGGGCCCATGGTGGGCGACTTGCTGGGCAAGCACTGGATGCTTGCCGCGTGGATTCAATTTCTGCTGGCCACGCCCGTGCAGTTTGTGCTGGGGGCGCGTTTTTACGTGGCGGGCTGGCACGCATTGAAGGCCCGCACCGGCAACATGGAGTTGCTCGTGGCCATAGGCACCACGGCGGCCTGGGGCATGAGTACCTGGCTGTGGTGGCGTGCTGAGCCCGACGAGATGGTGCATTTGTATTTTGAAGCGTCGGCAGTGGTGATTACGCTGGTGCTGCTGGGCAAGTGGCTGGAGGCACGCGCCAAGCGCCAGACCACCGAAGCCATTCGTGCGCTGCACGCCTTGCGGCCTGAAGTGGCGCACCTGCTGCCTGACGGCATCAAGCGCGAAGAGATGCAAGACGTGCCCGTGGCTGAACTGCTGCCAGGCGATGTGGTGATGGTGCGCCCCGGTGAGCGCTTGCCCGCTGATGGTGAAGTGCTGCAGGGGCAGACACAGGTGGATGAGTCCATGCTGACGGGTGAGCCCATGCCGGTGAGCAAACAGCCGGGCGACCACGTGACCGGCGGCAGCTTGAACGGTGACGGTGCCGTGCAGGTGAGGGTGACGGCGGTGGGTTCGCAAAGCGTGCTCAACCGCATCATTGCCCTGGTGCAAGACGCACAGGCGGCCAAGGCCCCCGTGCAGCGCATGGTGGACCAGGTGGCCGCCGTGTTTGTGCCCACGGTGCTGGTGATTGCGCTGGTTACCTTTCTGGCGTGGTGGCTGTGGCAAGGTGCGCCGCTGGAAGAAGCACTGCTGCACGCCGTGGCGGTGCTGGTGATTGCCTGCCCCTGTGCGCTGGGGCTGGCCACGCCGGCGGCCATCATGGCGGGCACGGGTGTGGCGGCCAAGCACGGCATCCTCATCAAAGATGCGGAAGCGCTGGAAGTGGCGCACCACGTGGATACCGTGGCCTTTGACAAGACGGGTACGCTCACCGTGGGCGAACCCCGGCTGGTGAAGCTGGTGCCCGCCGAAGGTGTGGACGAGGCAAGCGCCCTGCAGACAGCCGCTGCCTTGCAAGCGCAAAGCGAACACCCGCTGGCCCGTGCCGTGGTGCAGGCTGCTGCTGCTGGTGCTTCCAACGATGTGCAAACGGCGGAGGACGTGCAGTCCGTGCCCGGCCGGGGCACACGCGGGCGGGTGCAGGGCGCCTGGATTTACGTGGGCAGTCTGCGCTGGATGGAAGAACTGGGCGTGGCGCTGGGCCCGCTGGCCGAACAGGCCCGTGCACTGCAGGCCGAAGGCACCACCGTGTCTGCGCTGGCCGTGGGGCAGGGCGGTGAACCGGGTGCCGAGCCCGCCCGGGTGGTGCCGCTGGCCCTGCTGGCGTTTGCTGACGAAGCCAAACCCGGTGCCGCGCAGGCCGTGGCCGAGTTGCGCGCGCGTGGTTTGCGGTTGACCATGATTTCGGGCGACAACCGGGGCGCCGCCGAAGCCATGGCCCGCCGCCTGGGCCTGCGGCCCGAAGAAGGCGAAGTGTTGGCCGAGGTGTTGCCCGGTGACAAGGCCGCACGGGTGGCCGAACTCAAGGCAGGCGGGCACCGTGTGGCCATGGTGGGCGATGGTGTGAACGACGCTCCCGCCCTGGCCGCTGCCGATGTGGGCATGGCCATGAGCCACGCGCAGGGCGGCTCTGATGTGGCCATGCATGCGGCGGGCATCACCCTGATGCGCGGCGACCCGTTGCTGGTGTCTGCGGCGCTGGACATCTCGCGCCGCACCGTGGGCAAGATCCGCCAGAACCTGTTCTGGGCCTTCATCTACAACGTGGCGGGCATTCC
>CAMLOF010000085.1 GCA_946481585.1 uncultured Macromonas sp.
GCAGCGAGTTCCGCCGCACCGGCCCCAGACAGGCGGACGCAGCGGAGTCGGCGCCAAAGGCGCCGACCGTCACAGCATGAGCCCCTGCAGGGCCAGGCCTGCCGCAGCAAGCGAGGTCTAAGCGCGCATAAGGGATTCAACCCAACCGCCCAGGCCGCCCATCCCCCGTGCCCGCCTGGCTGGCCTCAGGCACACGCGGCTCCGTCAACAACCGCACCCGGAACGCCGCGCCCGGCCCATCCGCGCGATTGTCAGCCTCCAACCTGCCACCGTAGCGCTCCACCAACCCCTGGCTGATCCACAGCCCCAGGCCATTTCCATCGTTCTTCGTCGTGAAGAACGGCGTGAACAGCCGCTCGCGCACTTGCGGACTCAAACCAGGGCCACGGTCCTGCACCTCCAGCACCGCACCCTGTGGCTCACCCGTTTCGTCCAGCCAGTCACGCGTCAGCAGGCGCAACTCACCACCTTCCGGCATCGCCTGGATCGCGTTGATCATCAGGTTGATCACCACCTGCTGCAGCTCCTGCCGGTTGCAGCCCACAGCTGCAGTGGCCTGCCAGTCCTGCGTCACGTTCACACGGCGCTGCTGCAACAGGTGCGCCACCAGCACCAGGCTGTCCGCCACCACACGGTTCAGGTCCAGCGCGTCCACATAGCCCGCAAACTCGGTGGGCCGCGCGTACTGCAGCAGCTGCGTCACGATCAACCGCATGCGCTCCACCTGTTCGTCCAGCAGCTTCATCTCGGCGCGCACGGGGGTGGTCTGCTCGCCAAGCGTTTCACGGATCAGGTCCAGGTTGCCCTGGATAACCGCGATCGGGTTGTTGATCTCGTGCGCAATGCTGGCCGTGAGCTGCCCAATGGCAGCCAGCTTCTCGGACTTCACCAGCTGCTGCTGCGCCAGCCGCAGCGACGCGTTGCTTTCCTCCAGCTCCTGTGTGCGCTCTGCCACCTTGCGGTCCAGCGTCTCGCCCCACTCGCGCAGGCGTCGGGTGTTGTCGTCTACCACGTCCAGCAGGTGGTCCAGGTGGTTGGCCAGGGCACCCAGTTCATCGCGCGCGGTCACCTCGCCCACGCGGGCCTGCGCCTCGCCGTTCTCCACACGCAGCATGGTCTGGTTCATCTGCTCCACGGGCTTGAAGATGCTGCGCGCCCAGCGCACCGAAAACACCGCCGCCAGCGCCATCACAGCCAGGAAGATCAACCCCATCACCGCCAGCATGCCGTAGCGCACCCAGCGGAAGGGCTGCTCCAGAAAGCCCACGTACAACATGCCGATGCGGTCGCCATGCGCGTCCAGCAGCGGCTCGTAGGCGCTCACGTACCAGTCGTTGACGACGAAGGCGCGGTCCAGCCAGGTCTGCCCTCGCGCCAGCACCGCCTCGCGCACCGATTGCGACACCCGCGTGCCAATGGCGCGCTGGTCCTGGAACAGCCGCACGTTGGTGGTGATGCGAACGTCCTCCAGGAACAGTGTGGCCGTGCCCTGGCTGCCAAAAGGCAGCGAGCCTTCGGGGTAGACGATGCGGTTGATGTGGTCGATGAAGTCCAGGTTCTGGTTGAGCAGCAGCCCGCCATGCAGGGTGGCCCACTGTCGGCCCTGTGCGTCCAACACTGGCAGGCTGGCCAGCATCACCATGGCACGGTCTTCCACGGTGCGGCTGGTGGGTGTGGCGTTGCGCGTGTTTACCAGCGGAATGCGCAGACGCTGCTCCAGGTGCGGGGCAAGTTTTTGCAGGGCGGCGGTGTGCAGCAACACCAGGCGCGCGGCGTTCTTGTTGTCTGTGCCCGATTGCGCAGGTGTTGGCGTGGTCAGCGTGAAGGCTTCCATGCTGTAGCCCCGCTTGGGTGAACGGCCCGCCTGACGCGGCCCACGTTCCAGCACCAGAAAGTCCAGCCCCAGTCGCCCGCGTTCCGTAGAAAGCAGCTTGTCAATCGCCTGCGCTGCACGTGAGTCACTGGCTGTACCCGTCTCACCCTCGGTGCCGGGTGGCAGCGGCAGCACCAGCCGCCCAGCATCAGCGGGCAGCCCTTGAAGCGCACGGTGCAGCGCGTACGACGTGGCCACCGCTCGCGTGCCCGAACCCACCTCGTTCATCACCTGGTTGAAGTAACCGCTGGCCACCGCCAGATCGGCGCGGATCTTGGTGATCAACAACCGGTCGTAGGCCACGTTGGCCCAGGCCAGCAAGGCCAGCACCAGCAGCGGAAACACCACCGCCAGCGGCAGCAGCGCCATGGCCAGCAGCTTGTTGCGCACCGATCCGGCAATCCATGCCGGCGTTTTCCAGAGGGTCATGTCAGCCTCCGCCGAGCCGTCTCAAGGAGGCTGAGGCCCCCTTTTGGGGGCAGCGAACAAAGTGAGCGTGGGGGCCGTGTTTCATGCCGCTTCCGCGCGGCCGCCCAGGCCCCATTCCGCCACGCGCCTCTCCAGCGTGCGGCGCGACACACCCAACAACTGCGCAGCGCGTGTCTTGTCACCCTGAACCGACTCCAGCACGCCCAGGATGTGCTGCTTCTCCAGCGTCTGCAGATCGGTAGGCCGGCCAGCCGTCAGACCGGGTGGCGAGCTGGGCATGGCAGGGTAGAGCGCAGACACGTTCAGCTTGCCCAGAATCAGCGAACGTTCCACCAGGTTGCGCAGTTCGCGTACGTTGCCGGGCCAGGCGTATTCCTGCAAAAAGCGCAGCTCGTCTTCCGTCACGTCGATGGGGTCCACGCCCAGGGCAGGAGCCAGCTCCAGTGTGAAGTGGCGCAGCAGGTCAACAATGTCTTCCTTGTGTTCGCGCAAGGGCTCCAGCGTGATGTCCACCACCTGCAGGCGGTAGTACAGATCGGCGCGAAAGCGCCCGGCCGCCACCTCGTCGCTCAGGCGGCGGTTGGTGGCCGCCACAATGCGCACGTCCACCGGCAGCAGCTGCTGGCTGCCCACGGGCCGTATCTGCAGTTCTTCAATGGCGCGCAGCAGTGTGGCCTGCACCGGCAGGGGCAGTTCGGCCACCTCGTCAAAGAACAGCGTGCCGCCCTGCGCGTAATAGAACAGCCCGTCGCGTGCGTGCGTCTGCCCCTGGCTGCTTTGGCGCGCATGGCCAAACAGTTCCATCGCCATGTCGTCGGGTGACAGGGCTGCGCAGTTCACCGGTACAAACGGGCCGCTGGCACGGGAGCTGCGCGCGTGCAATTCACGCGCTACCAGTTCCTTGCCGGTGCCCGATTCGCCCTGCACCAGCACCGTGCTGGGCATAGGCGCTATGCGTTCAATGGCCTCGCGCAGCCGCGACGTGGCAGGCGAACGCCCCACCAGCACCGAGCCCTGCTGGCGTGGCTGCCGTGCGTTGCGGCGCAGCACGTGGTTTTCGCGGCGAAGTTGTGCACGCTCATGGCATTGCTTGATGGCGTTGAGGATCTGCGGAATGCGAAAAGGCTTGAGGATGAAGTCCGACGCGCCAGCGCGCAGCGCTTCAATCGCCGTGTCCAGATCGGCAAACGCCGTGATCAAAATCACCTCGCCGCTGTAGCCCTGTTCACGCAACTCCTTGAGCCACGCCACGCCATTCTTGCCGGGCAGCGAGATGTCCAGTATCACCAGGTCAATGCGTTGCGAACGCATCCATTCCGCGCCTTCCTCGGCGCTGTTCGCGCTGGCCACAAAGCGGCAGCGGGGCGCCAGCACCTTGATGAGGAAATTGCGCATCCCCTGTTCGTCGTCCACGATGAGGATGGACCAATGGGGCCAGCCGTCGGCTGCAGCAATGGCCTGCGATGACGGAAACAGCGCGGAGGGAGAGGAAGTTGGGGCATTCACCCGCTGGGATTCTACGGAAATTCCTTATCTAAACAGTTGGGTATTGAATGTTTTCGACGACGAATGCAAGGGTATTCCGTGGGCCATATACCCAATGTGATACGACAACTTGTCGCGTGCCGATGTGACAAAACGACGCGCTTTGCATGCCCAAACCACCAAGCACGATCTGCTTGCTGGATGCACGGGTTTGAATATAAGTATTTGCTGTTGGTCCGGGTTTTGCTTGCGCCAAAAATGCGGTGTCGTTGCCGGGGGAAACGTTCAGAAGTCAAGCGGTTTCCACCCTGCGGAGGTACGTGTGTACTCGCTTGCACGAGTTTGCCTGGGGCGCTAAAGTGCCTTATGCACAAGGCCCATAAGTCCAATCAGGGTCTGCTTGAACGCACGTTTCCAGGAGACATCCTCATGAGCCAATCCTCTTCATCTCAGCCCGGTTTGAGCCGCCGCCGTTGGTTCGCTGGTGCCGGTGCCGTTGGCGCCGTGGCAGCGGTTGCTGCCGTTGCACCCGTGGCCACCGCGCCTGTTGCCGAAGCAGCGCCCGAACCCAAGCCCGCTCCCGAGCGGGGTGGCGGCTACAGCGTGTCCGAACACGTCAAACGTTACTACCAGACCACGCGCGTCTGAGTTTGGCGGAGCTGTCCGCTGGTGACTGTCTTTACCCCTGTGATCCTTCGATGCCCTGTCGGGCGAGGTGAACTTCCATGTTGCTGACCAAGAAAAATCCAAACCACACCAGTGCAGCCCGGGCTGAAGCCGGTGCAGGTTTCGTTCAGAGCCTGCGGCGAGGCTTCGCGCACGCACTGCCCACCATGGACCGTCGTGCCTTCCTGCGCCGTTCAGGCCTGGGCGTAGGCGTGGGCCTGGCTGCCTCGCAGCTCACGCTGGTTAAGAAGGCCAAGGCTGCGTCCGGCGGTTCCATCGACGGCACTGGCAAGATCGAAGTCAAGCGCACCGTCTGTACACACTGCTCGGTGGGCTGCGCGATTGACGCCGTGGTGGAAAACGGCGTGTGGACCCGGCAAGAGCCGGTGTTCGATTCGCCCATCAACCTGGGTGCTCACTGCGCCAAGGGCGCCTCCATTCGCGAGCACGGCCATGGCGAATACCGCCTGCGCTATCCCATGAAGCTGGTCAACGGCAAGTACCAGCGCATTGGTTGGGACCAGGCTCTGGAAGAGATCACCGCCCGCATGAAGGAGCTGCGTGAAGCCACCGGCCCCGACAGCGTGTACTTCGTGGGCTCTTCCAAGCACAGCAACGAGCAGGCCTACCTGCTGCGCAAGTTCGTCAGCTTCTGGGGCTCCAACAACTGCGACCACCAGGCCCGCATCTGTCACTCCACCACGGTGGCCGGCGTGGCCAACACCTGGGGTTACGGGGCCATGACCAACTCGTACAACGACATGCAGAACAGCAAGGTCGCTCTGTACATCGGCTCCAACGCCGCCGAGGCGCACCCCGTGTCCATGCTGCACATGCTGCACGCCAAGGAAACCGGCTGCAAGATGATCGTGGTGGACCCGCGTTTCACCCGCACGGCGGCCAAGGCTGACGAGTATGTGCGCATCCGCTCGGGCACCGATATTCCGTTCCTGTTCGGTCTGCTGTACCACATCTTCAAGAACGGCTGGGAAGACAAGAAGTACATCAACGACCGCGTGTACGGCATGGATGCCGTCAAGGCCGACGTGCTGGCCAAGTGGACGCCAGACAAGGTGGAAGAGGCCTGCGGCGTGAAAGAAGAGCAGATGCTGCGCGTGGCCACGATGCTGCACGAGAACAGCCCCGGCACCATCGTCTGGTGCATGGGCCAGACGCAGCACACCATCGGTAACGCCATGGTGCGTGCCTCGTGCATTCTGCAACTGGCCCTGGGCAACGTGGGCAAGAGCGGCGGCGGCACCAACATCTTCCGTGGCCACGACAACGTGCAGGGCGCCACCGACGTGGGCCCCAACCCCGACTCGCTGC
The DNA here is from genome assembly GCA_946481585.1 of uncultured Macromonas sp. The sequence goes on from CAMLOF010000085.1 coordinate 5,783, forward strand.
CCGGCTACTACGGCCTGGCCGCAGGTTCCTGGAAGCACTTTGCCGCCACCTGGGGCGTGGACTACGACTGGATCAAGAGCAAGTACGCCGAAGGCATGATGGAAAAGCCCGGCATCACCGTCTCGCGCTGGATTGACGGTGTGCTGGAAAACAAGGAAGCCGTGGACCAGGGCTCCAACATCCGTGGCATGTTCTTCTGGGGGCACGCGCCCAACTCACAGACGCGCGGCCTCGAGATGAAACGCGCCATGGACAAGCTCGACCTGCTGGTGGTGATCGACCCCTATCCGTCGGCCACCGCCGCCATGGCCGCCATGCCCGGCAAGCCCGAGGACCTCAACCCCAAGCGCGCTGTCTACTTGCTGCCCGCAGCCACGCAGTTCGAGACCAGCGGTTCCTGCACTGCGTCCAACCGCTCCATCCAGTGGCGCGACAAGGTGATCGAACCCCTGTGGGAGAGCCGCACCGACCACATGATCATGTACCAGTTCGCCCAGAAGCTCGGCTTCGACAAGGAACTGGTCAAGAACTACAAGATGCAGAAGGTCAAGGGCATGGACGAGCCCGTGCCCGAAGACATCCTGCGCGAAATCAACAAGTGCGTCTGGACCATTGGCTACACCGGCCAGAGCCCCGAGCGCCTGAAAGCCCACATGCGCCACATGAACGCCTTCGATGTGAAGACGCTCAAGTGCAAGGGCAAGGTGGTGGACAAGGAAACCGGTTACGACATGTCCGGTGACTATTTCGGCTTGCCGTGGCCCTGCTACGGCACGCCCGAGATGAAGCACCCGGGCTCGCCCAACCTGTACGACACCTCCAAGCACGTGATGGATGGTGGCGGCAACTTCCGCGCCAACTTCGGTGTCGAGAAGGACGGCGTCAGCCTGCTGGCTGCCGATGGCTCGCACTCCCTGGGTGCCGAGATCACCACCGGCTACCCCGAGTTGACCGATGAGCTGCTCAAGAAGCTGGGCTGGTGGGAAGAACTCACCGATGCCGAAAAGGCCAAGGCTGAGGGCAAGAACTGGAAGACCGATTCGAGCGGCGGCCTTATCCGTGTGTTCATGAAGCACGGCTGCCACCCCTTCGGCAACGCCAAGGCACGCGCCGTGGTGTGGAACTTCCCCGACCCCATCCCGCAGCACCGTGAGCCCATCTACGGCACCCGTCCGGACCTGGTGGCCAAGTACCCCAGCCACGACGACCAGAAGAACCGCTGGCGCCTGCCCATCCTCTACAAGACGCTGCAGCAGAAGAACGTGGACGACAAGCTCTACGAGAAATTCCCGCTGATCATGACGTCTGGCCGCCTGGTGGAATACGAGGGCGGCGGGGAGGAAACCCGCTCCAACCCCTGGCTGGCAGAACTGCAGCAGGAGATGTTCGTGGAGATCAACCCTGGTGCAGCCGCACAACGCGGCATCCGCAACGGCGAACGCGTTTGGGTGAGCACGCCCACCGGCGCACGCATCAACGTGCAGGCCCTGGTGACCGAGCGCGTGGGCCCCGACACCGTGTTCCTGCCCTTCCACTTCTCTGGCCGCTGGCAGGGCGTGGACATGAAGGCGCACTACCCGGAAGGCGCTGCGCCCATCGTGCGCGGCGAGGCGGTCAACACCGCCACCACCTACGGTTACGACATCGTGACCATGATGCAAGAAACCAAGACCACCATCTGCAACGTAGAAAAAGCGTAAGGAGACACAGACATGGCAAGAATGAAATTCATCTGTGACGCCGAGCGCTGCATCGAGTGCAACGGCTGCGTCACCGCCTGCAAGAACGAGCACGAGGTGCCCTGGGGCGTCAACCGCCGCCGCGTGGTCACCATCAACGACGGTGTGCCCGGCGAAAAATCCATCTCGGTGGCGTGCATGCACTGCTCCGACGCGCCCTGCATGGCCGTGTGCCCGGTGCAGTGCTTCTACCGCACCGACGAAGGCGTGGTGCTGCACGACAAGGACGTCTGCATCGGCTGCGGCTACTGCAGCTACGCCTGCCCGTTCGGTGCGCCGCAGTTCCCCTCGCAAGGCACGTTCGGCGTGCGCGGCAAGATGGACAAGTGCACCTTCTGCGCCGGCGGCCCCGAGGCCAACGGCAGCCAGGCCGAATTCGAGAAATACGGCCGCAACCGCTTGGCCGAGGGCAAGCTGCCCGCCTGTGCCGAGATGTGCTCCACCAAGGCCCTGTTGGCCGGTGATGGCGACGTGGTTGCCGACATCTTCCGCACCCGCGTGGTCCAGCGCGGCAAGGGTGCCGAGGTCTGGGGCTGGGGCACCGCCTACGGCAGCCAGTCTTCCGCGAAAGGAGCCTGACCATGATGCGCCAACGCACTTTCTTGGCTGTTTCGGCCGCTGTGGCTGCCCTGTTGCTCGGGGCCTGTGGCGAAAAGCCCCAGGGCATGGGCGGCATCAAGTCTGACAGCGCGCCCAGCAACGGCGTGGGCACCAGCCAGTACGCCGCGCCGGGCTGGAAGGCGGGCGACGCCAACGCCTGGCAGCAGCAACTGCGCGCCCGCGCCCAATACGGGCAGAACGAATACAACCGTACCGCTGCAAAGCAGTGAGGAGAGACGCATGACAGGCTCTCTAACCTTAGACAGTGCAAGGCGCTGGCTGGCGGGTGGCTGCATGGCCGCCTGTCTGGCCCTGGCCGCGCCGCTGGCGTGGGCTCAGGCAGCGCCTGCCGACGCCGCTGCGCCCGCTGCAGCGCCCACGGCTGCAACCGGCATCCAGCATGGCAACATTCTGGACATCACCGACGCTGCTTCCAAACCCGGCTACGCCGAGCAAAGCAACGCCGAGCGTGCCAAGGTGCAACCTGGCAACAACGCTCCGGTGTGGCGCCAGGTGGGGCAGGGCACCACGGGTGTGACCAACTTCCCGTACTCGGAATATGGCACCCTGGTCCAGCCCTTCGTCAAGTACCCAGGTTCTGGCTACACCAACGCGGGCGAGGCCTGGCGGCAGGTGCGCAACCAGATCATCCTGCCCTACGGCGGCTCGCTGATGCTGATCGTGCTGGTGGCCATTGCACTCTTCTATTTCAAGAAGGGCACCTTGCAGCTTCACGGCAAGGAAACGGGCCGTCTGATCGAGCGCTTCACCTATTTCGAGCGCGCGGCGCACTGGGTCAACGCCATTGCCTTCGTGGCACTGGCGGTGTCGGGCATCGTCATGGCGTTCGGCCAGTACTTCATCCTGCCGGTCATCGGCACCACGCTGTTCGGCTGGCTTACCTACGCGCTCAAGAACATCCACAACTTCACAGGGCCGCTGTTTGCCGTGTCGCTGGTCGTGGTCATCCTCACCTTCGTGAAGGACAACCTGCCGCGCAAGGAAGACATCACCTGGCTGCTCAAAGGCGGCGGCCTGCTGGGTTCGCATGAAGTGCCTTCGCACCGCTTCAATGCTGGCGAAAAGGTGCTGTTCTGGGCGGGTGTGTTCCTGTTTGGCTTGGTGGTGGTGGGCTCTGGTCTGGTGCTGGACAAGGTCATCCCCGGTCTGGCGTACCTGCGCGCCGACATGCAGATCGCCCACATGATCCATGCCAGCGCTGCGGTCATCATGATGGTCATGTTCATGGGACACATCTACATGGGTACCATCGGCATGCAAGGCGCCTACAACGCCATGAAGACCGGCTACGTTGATGAAACCTGGGCCAAGGAGCACCACGAGCTCTGGCACGACGACATCAAGGCCGGCAAGATCCCTGCCCAGCGCAGCGCGCCCGCATCGTCTGGCGCCGCGGTGGTGCCGGGTGCCTCCGCCAAAGCCTGACCACACCATGCTGTTGACCGAACCCTGCCTCCAAGTGCTCGAAACAGGGCTGCCTCGCCAGCCCCTGCCGAGTCTCACGTGCGCCAGCGCCCCGCTGACGCGGGAGGTGGTGGTGGTCAACGAATACGGCGAGCGCCGCACCACATCCATCCCGGCCGAGCGCGACCTCACCGTCTACGTGGACAAGCGCGAGCTCGTCACGCTGATGACGCTGGGCGCCCACCCCGAATGGCTGGTGTTGGGCTACCTGCGCAACCAGCGGCTGATCGATTCCGTGCACGACATCGAGTCCATCACCGTCGATTGGGACGTGGGCGCGGCCTCGGTGAAAACGCGCCACGGCATCGACGCCATCGAAGAGCGCACCTCGCGCCGCGTGGTCACCACCGGTTGCGGGCAGGGCAGTGTGTTCGGCGGTTTGATGGACGACGTGGACCGCATCCGACTGTCGCCCGAGGCAACGCTGCGCCAGTCCGAGCTGTACCAGGTGGTCAAGGCCATTCGCGAGCAGGAGTCGGTTTACAAGACATCTGGCTCGGTGCACGGCTGTGCGCTGTTCCGTGGTGCCGAAATGCTGCTGTTCGTGGAGGACGTGGGCCGCCACAACGCGGTGGACACGATCGCTGGCTGGATGTGGCTGCAGGACCCCGCCGCCATGGACGGCGCTGACAAGGTCTTCTACACCACGGGCCGCCTGACGAGCGAGATGGTCATCAAGGCCGCGCAGATGGGCGTGCCGGTGGTGGTGTCGCGCAGCGGCACCACGCAGATGGGCCTGGAGGTGGCCGAGCGCGTTGGGCTGTGCGCCATCGGGCGTGCCACCAACCAGCGTTTTCTGTGCTTCACGCACCCCCAGCGGCTGGTGCACGACGTGGAAGTGCAGCGGCCTTTGCACGCCGTCTGACGTACCCGTTCCTTCAAACCATTTCCAGGTAGCGCGCCAGTTCCCAGTCCGTCACGGCCTGGCTGAAGCGCCGCCATTCCCATCGCCGCGTCTGCACGAAGTGGTTGACGAAGGCGTCGCCCAGCAGTTCGCGCGCCAGCGTTGAGCCGTCCATCGCGTCCGTGGCCTCGGCCAGGGT
>CAMLOF010000086.1 GCA_946481585.1 uncultured Macromonas sp.
CTTGGCGCCGCCGCGGGAGAGTCGAATGACGACCATGATTTATCCTTCGGGTGGTAGTACAAAGTTTCGCAACGCTTGAGACACACGACTGACCACCCGGCCAGCGAAACGTTGCAAAGCTTTTCATTATAACCAGACCACGCACCTCCTGTCATGATCCTCATCCGCCCCAGCACAGACGCAGACGTTCCAGCCATCACCAGCATTTACGCGCACCACGTGCTCAACGGCACCGGCACCTTTGAAACCGAACCACCGTCCGAGGCCGACATGGCCACCCGCCGGGCAGACGTGATCTCCAAAGGTCTGCCCTACCTGGTAGCTGAGGACGGCGGCGAAGTGGTTGGCTACGTGTACGGCAACTGGTTCAAGCCGCGTGCCGCCTACCGCTATTCGGTGGAAGACTCCATCTACCTGGCCCCCGGCCAGCAAGGCAAGGGGCTGGGCCGCGCGCTGCTCAGCGAATTCCTGGCACGCTGCGAGGCTGTAGGTGTGCGCAAGGTCATGGCGGTGATTGGGGACTCCGCGAATGCAGGATCGGTGGGCCTGCACCGCGCACTGGGCTTTCAAGATGTGGGCGTGGTCAAATCCTGCGGCTGGAAATTCGGGCGCTGGCTGGACATTGTTCTGATGGACAAGAGCATTGGGCTGGGCGACAGCACCGCCCCGGTCACGGAACTTTCCGGCGAATGAACACACAGCCACGCATGGACACCACCACAGCATTGCCGCACACCCGCGCGAAGAACAAGACCATTGCCGCCTGGCTCGCCTTCCTGGGCGGCCCTCTGGGCCTGCACCGCCTGTACCTTTACGGGCCGGGCGACCTGTGGGCTTGGCTCCACCCCATTCCCACGGCCATTGGCCTGTGGGGCATAGAGCGCGTGAACACCTTGGGCCAGGACGACCAGCTTTCGTGGATCCTGCTGCCCATCCTGGGCTTCTTCATCGCGTACACCTGCCTCATGGCGATCTTGTACGCACTCACCGACAAGGAACGCTGGAACGCCCGCCACAACCCCAGCCTGGCCGCAGACGCCACGCCCGGCCATACCAACTGGTTCACGATTGGTGCCGTGGTGTTTGCGCTCATGTTTGGCGCCATCGCACTCATGTCGGGCGTGGTGTTCAGCTTCCAGCGCTACTTTGAATACCAGGTGCAAGAAGGCTTGAAAATCAGCCAGTGAGTGCGCTCAAGCCCCCAGCCAGGACATGACGACCATGAGCAGGCTGAGGGTGAACAGCGACACCACCGTGGACACGCCCATGGACGCGGTGGTGAGATCCTGCACTACGTTGTAACGCTGGGCAAACAAGAAGACGTTGGCCCCGATGGGCAACCCCGCAGCCACCACCATCACTGCGAGCTGCAACCCGGTGATGCCAAACGCCCACGCGCTCAGACCCACCAGCAACGGCAGCACCAGGTTTTTGGAAAGGGTCACCAACATCGCGGGGCGCCAGTGGCCCGCCATCGGTGTACGCGCCAAGCTCACACCCACCAACACCAGCGACAACGGCCCGAACGCATTGCCCAGCAGTTGCAAGGGTTTGTCCACCACGCCCGGCAGGGCCCAGCCCGTCTGCGCAAACAGCAGCCCGCACATGATGGGCAGGGGGATCGGGTGAATCAACGAGCCTTTGAAAGCAGACCACGCCGTGGCCAACACGTGTGGCGCCTCGCCACCACTTTGGCGTGCTGCGCGGGCAGCAGCCAATTCCAGAACGATCGAGCCCACGGTAAGCAGAATGAGCGCGTGCACCGACACGAGTGTCAACAGCGTCACCAGCCCTTGCTGCCCGTAGGCCAGCCCAATGAGGGTGATCCCGATCATCACCATGTTCGAAAACACGCCAGCCAGCCCCAGCACCACACTGCGGCAGTTGAAGCCGCGCAAGGCCATGGATACACCCAGCAAGGCCAGCGCTGCCAAAAAATAGGCAGCCAAGGGCCGCAGGTCGAGCTGCTCCACGTGCACATTGCTCATGGTGCGGAACAGCAAGGCGGGAATGAGCAGCAGAAAGACCAGGTTGGAAAGGTCTTTCACCGCATCTGCACGAATCCATTCGCGGCGCCCGGCCACGAAGCCTGCGGCAATCAGCAAAAAGACTGGGGCGAGCGATACAAAGACGGGGTGGCTGGCAAAGTTCACCCCGCGATCTTAGCCTTGGCTGGCCAGCCTCACTTCACCCACTCGGCGAAGACCTTCTTCAACTTCACTACCTTGGGTGCAGCCACTGCCAGGCAATAGCCCTGGTAAGGGTTCTTCTCGAAGAAGTCCTGGTGGTATTCCTCGGCAGCGTGATAGTTGCTCAAAGGCGCAACCTCCGTGACGATGGGAGCGTCAAAAACCTGCTCAGCCTCCAACTCCGCAATCAGTTCGCGAGCCACAGTCTGCTGAACCGGCTCAGTAAAGTACACGCCGCTGCGGTATTGCGTACCCACGTCATGGCCCTGGCGGTTCAGCGTGGTAGGGTCGTGCACGGCAAAGAATATTTGCAGCAGTTGCTTCAAACCTATCACCGCAGGGTCGTAGGTCAGGCGCACCACCTCGGCATGCCCCGTGGTGCCAGTGCACACGTCTTCGTAGCTGGGGTTGGGGTGCTGCCCGTTGCAGTAGCCAGACTCTACGTCCACCACCCCCTTTACCCGCACAAAAACCGCCTCGGTGCACCAGAAGCACCCGCCACCCAATGCCACTACAGCCAAATCGCTCATCGTCAAACTCCTGTATGCCCGGCCTTGAGCCTTTTGAAAGATGATGCCATCTATCGACGCCGGGGGTATTCCCGGTTATATTAATAACCCGTTGGTCAGTAATTATGGAAGCTTCTAATCCTCCCGCGAAACGTGCCCGCCGCAAGGAAGCTCGCCCTGGCGAGCTGCTTGACGCAGCGCTCGATCTGTTCGTTGAAAAAGGTTTTGCCGCCACCCGCGTGGACGAGGTGGCCAAGCGCGCGGGCGTGTCCAAAGGTACGCTGTTCCTGTACTTTCCCAGCAAGGAAGAACTCTTCAAGGCCGTGGTCCGCGAGAACCTTTCCGGCCTGTTTGCAGAATGGCAAGCCGAATTCGAAGGCTTCCCAGGCACCACCGCAGAAATGGTGCGCTACAGCCTGCACCAGTGGTGGCAACGGCTGGGCGCCACGCGGCTGTCTGGCATTACCAAGCTGGTCATGACGGAGGCCGCACACTTTCCCGAAATTGCCGCCTTCTACGAGCAAGAGGTCATCCAGCCCGGGAACCTGCTGCTCAAGCGCATTCTGCAGCGCGGCATAGACCGTGGCGAGTTCCGTCCCATTGATCTTGACTACGGCATTTACGCGCTCATATCGCCCATGATGTTCCTGATGCTCTGGAAACACTCCATGGCACCCTGCGTGGCCAGCACCCAGCCCATCGACCCAGAAACCTTCATCGAAACGCAGGTTCAACTGGTGCTGGGCGGCTTGCTCCAGGCAGGCGTTGGAAACGCCATAGCCGCCGTTAAGTAAAATGATCAAGAATCGGCTAATATACCCACCGGAGTATTTATGAGCACTGGCACCCCCTCCTTCGACTTCGAGAAGGCCCGCTTCAACATGATCGAGCAGCAGATCCGCCCCTGGGAGGTGCTGGATCCTGACGTTCTCGCACTGCTGGGCGAACTCAAGCGCGAGCAATTTGTGCCCGCCGCTTACCAAAGCATGGCACTGGCGGACATGGAAATTCCCCTGTCCACCCCTGCCCGTGAAGGCCAGTGCATGCTCGCCCCCAAGGTGGAAGCGCGCGCCCTGCAAGACCTGGCACTGCAACCCACCGACAACGTTCTGGAAATTGGCACCGGCTCGGGCTACATGGCCGCACTGATGTCCAAGTTGTGCGCGCGCGTGCTCAGCCTGGAAATCGACCCCGTACTGGCACGCCAGGCCCGCGAAAACCTGCAGCGTGCCGGCATTACCAACGTTGAAGTGAAGGAAACCGACGCCGCTGCGCACCGCTTTGCCGCATGCGCCAGCGCCGCACCTTACGACGCCATCATCCTCAGCGGCTCGGTGGCTGAAGTGCCTGCCGACCTGCTGGAGTTGTTGAAGACTGGTGGCCGCCTATGGACTGTTGTGGGCCACGAACCCGTGATGCGCGCGACCATCGTGCGCCGTGTGGGCCCCGCCACGTTCCACACCGAACAGCCCTGGGACACCGTTGCCCCCCGGCTGCAGAACGTGCCCGAACCCTCCCGCTTCCAGTTCTGACCCTGGAGCCAGAGATGATCACAAGCATCCGCCCCTCTCAGCTGCCAGATTGGCTGCAAGACTGCAAAAGTGACGATGACCAACGCCTGCCCTTGGTGCTGGACGTTCGTGAACCCTGGGAGGTGCAGACCGCTTGCGTGAAGGCACAGGGCTTTGAGCTGGTGCACATGCCCATGAGTAGCATTCCTGCACGCCTGCAGGAACTGCCCCGGGACCAGCACATTGCCTGCCTGTGCCATCACGGCGGGCGCAGCGCCCAAGTGGCCTACTTCCTCAAGAACCAGGGTTACGACAACGTGGTGAATATCCACGGGGGTATCGACGCCTGGTCACACGAGGTGGACCCATCTGTCCCGCGTTACTGATCAACACCCACTCAGGCCCAACCATGACCAAACGCCACGCCTCCTCTGCTTCCGTGTTCCAGCGCCACGCCCTGGCATTGGCTGCCGTGGCTTCATTCATGGCATTGCCTGCACAGGCACAAAACCTGCAAACGCTGTACGAAGCGGCCAAGGCTTACGACGCCACCTACCTGTCTGCCCGCTCCCAGTACGAGGCAGACCAGGCCAAGGCGGAGCAGGCTTACGCAGGCGTGCGGCCCAATGTGGCGCTCTCGGCTGGGGCCAACTGGTCCAGCATAGACAGTGATGTTGCAGGGTTTGACCGCACCCGCAACGCGCAAAACGCAGCCCTTTCCGCCAGCCAACCGCTGTACCGCCCGGCCAACCGCGTGGCTGTAGAACAGGCTCAAAAGTCGCTGCAGGCTGCCGAAGCACAGCTGCAAAACGCGGAACAGGCACTCATTGTTCGGTTGGCCGATGCGTACTTCAACGTACTGGCAGCGGAAGACAACCTGACCTTCGTGAAAGCGCAAAAGGCGGCAGTGGAACAGCAGTTGGCCGCCGCCAAGCGCAACTTCGAAGTGGGCACCAGCACCATCACCGACACCCGCGAAGCCCAAGCCCAGTTCGACCTGGTGATTGCCCGCGAAATTGCTGCTGAAAACGACCTGCGCGTGAAAAAGCTGGCGCTTGACCAGTTGGTGGGCCGTGTTGGCACCACCCCCTGGCGCCTGGCACAGGGCAAAAATCTGCCAGAGCTTCAACCAACCGATCTGAACACCTGGGTGAACCGCGCCGAAGCGGAACACCCGCTGGTGCGCCAGGCCAGCGCCGGGCTGGAAATTGCCCAGTTGGAAACCCGCAAGGCAGAAGCCGCCAAAGGCCCCACGGTGGACGCCACGGCCCAATACCAAATGGCGCGCGGCGCCGGGTCGTCACCGCCCTTCCCTTACGCCCGCAACAACACGGCCACGCTTGGCGTGCAGTTCAACCTGCCGCTTTACACCGGCGGCGCAGTACAAAACCGCATTGCCGAGACCCTGGCCCTGCAAGACAAGGCCCGCACCGACCTGGAAGCCGCCAAGCGCGGCACGGCGCAGGCCACGCGCACGGCCTATTTTGGCGTGGTGTCCGGCATGGGGCAGGTCAAGGCGCTGGAGGCTGCAGAAGCTTCCAGTCAAAGTGCCCTGGAAGCCAACCAGGTGGGCTACCAGGTGGGTGTACGCATAAACATCGACGTGTTGAATGCCCAGAGCCAACTCTTCCAGACCAAGGCCAACTTGGCCAAGGCCCGGTACGACGTGCTGGTGGGCAACCTGCGGCTCAAGCAAGCCAGCGGGGCGCTGGGGGCTGAGGACTTGAAGCCGATTGATGCGCTGTTGGCGCCTTGAGCATGATTGCGGGGGGCTTCACCCCCCTGAGTCCACGGCCTTGGCTTCGGCTTCCTGTTCCAGGTAAACCCAGTCAACGATTTCGCCATTAGGCACGTAACCGGCAACCAGTTGCTGTAGCATTTGCCGAATCACACCAATGTCGTTGACGTTCAAGGCCATATCCAGGGCCTGCAACTTTGGCTCCAGCTCTACCCAGGGCAAGAATTCCTCGTGGGCCTTCATGATTCGTGAATGATTGGTCGGCTTCGGATTGTCGCCAATCAGCAGTTCTTCATAAAGCTTTTCACCGGGGCGCAGCCCGGTGATTTCAATTTCGATGTCCCCATCAGGGTGATTGTCGTCTCGCACCGTCAGGCCAGACAGTTCCACCATGCGTCGGGCCAAGTCAAGGATTTTGACCGATTGCCCCATGTCCAGCACAAACACGTCACCGCCCTTGGCCATGGCGCCTGCCTGAATCACCAACTGCGCGGCCTCGGGAATGGTCATGAAGTAACGGGTGATCTCAGGGTGGGTCAGTGTGATGGGGCCACCTTCACGGATTTGCTGGCGGAACCGTGGCACCACTGAGCCGGAAGAACCCAAAACATTCCCGAAACGAACCATAGCGAACTTGGTCCCCGGTTCATCGGCCGCCAATGCCTGCAACACCATCTCTGCCAACCGTTTGCTGGCGCCCATGATGTTGGTCGGGCGAACTGCCTTGTCTGTACTGATGAGCACGAAGTCGGCCACACCGCTTTCCATGGCGGCATGGGCAGTATTCAGCGTGCCCAGCACGTTGTTCTTCACACCCTCTGCCGGGTTGTGCTCCACAAGAGGCACATGCTTGTATGCAGCGGCGTGGTAAACGGTATCTGGCCGCCACGTCGACATCACTTCATGCATACGGTCCGCGTTTTGTACCGAAGCCAGCAACGGTACCAGCTTTACTGCCCTGCCTGCCAGCTTTTCTTCCAACTCCTGGTGAATGGCGTACAGGGCAAATTCACTCTGCTCTATCAAAAGCAAGGTTGAAGGGCCCACACTCAAAATCTGGCGACAAAGCTCACTGCCTATAGAGCCACCCGCCCCAGTAACCATAACCACCTTGTCCAGAATGTTCCGGGCCAAAAGAATGTGGTTGGGGGTTACAGGCTCCCGACCCAAAAGGTCGTCAACGTCCAGCTCCCGCAAGTCCGACACACTTACTCGCCCCTGGGCGAGGTCAGACAGGCTGGGTAGCGTGCGCACCGTTACGCGGGCACTTGCAATGTGGGCAAGGATTTCGTTGCGGCGCTTGCGACCAATGCTGGGCATGGCCAGTAGCACGTGCCCTATTCCCAAGGTTGCAGCCAAACTGACCAAGTCTGCCGGGTTGTAGATGGGCTGGCCATTGAGCACGTGCCCATGAAGCCGATCGTCATCGTCCAAGAAACCCGCAACCTGCATTTCGTGGCTGTTGGCCAAGGCTGCCGCCAGCTGTCTACCTGCCCCGCCAGCCCCGTAAATCAACACCTTGGGGCGTGCAGCACGGCGCAGAATGCTTTGGTACTGGTCGCCCAGCCACAGGCGTGCAAACGCACGTGAAGCGCCTACAAACAGAAGCAGCAGAATGGGTTGGATGATACCCACCGTGCGCGGTACACCCGCAACGCCTATGGCGGTAAAGATGGACGCATACAAAAGACCATAAATACCTATGGCGCGTGCAACGGCTAACAAGGCTGGCCAACCGCTGTAACGGAAAATTGCACGGTACAGGCCAGAAACAATGAAGATTGGCAGCGCAATACCAATTGAGGCCACAACTGCCCACAGCATGCTGCCTGAAAGCGCTACAAACTCGCCCAATCGCAAGTAATAGGCGAGCCAGACCGTCAAGACGCACAGGGCCAAGTCAACCGACAAGGCGACCAATCGTTTAGCGGCACGCGGCAAGGCCAGAATGGGTACCGCTAGCGTGAACAGTGGTTTATTCAATGTGATACCCCATCCCTAGAGACCACCTTAAGCGCAGTCATCCACAGTATCTTCAGGTCGAACAAGAAAGACCTTCGTCTGAGGTACTCAGCGTCCAACTCCACTTTCTGCGGAATCGGCAGTTCGTCTCGACCATTGACTTGCGCCCAACCCGTCAAACCGGGAACCAGTTCGTGCACGCCCTTCTCCGTCCGCAGTGCGATCAGGTCATCCTGATTGAACAGCGCCGGTCGGGGTCCCACAAAGCTCATGTCTCCCTTGAGAATGCTCCACAGTTGGGGCAATTCATCCAAACTTGATTTGCGCAGAAACGAGCCTATAGGTGTAAGCCATTGGTTTGGATTCTGAAGCAGATGCGTGGCTACCGCAGGGGTGTAGATGCGCATGCTGCGGAACTTGGGCATTTTGAAAATGCGGTTGTACCGCCCGACGCGGTCGCTCCAATAAAGGACTGGCCCTGGTGAAGTCAGCCTCACGGCCAAGGCAACGATCAAGATAGGTAACGCCAGAAACACAGCGGCCACCAACGCCGCTGCCAGATCAAACAAACGCTTCATTGACGAAACCCCTCTGCTGTACTGCGCAACCCTTCATCAACGTTCACAGGGGGGCTCCACCCCAGTACCTGCCGGGTTTTGGTAATGTCGACCTGGAGTGAACCGCATAGCCGCTGGCACACCCCCTGCCTACCCAGCACAGTTGCTCCGGCCCAGAGCAACACGCTGGGTACCGGAAACAGCCTTGCAGGCCTGCCCAGAGCCAGCCCCATGCGCCTCAGCAGGTCAGCGGTGGACAGGTCTTCCCCGTCACTGACCAGGAATGTCTGGTTGGCAGCCGCCGGGTGGCTCAGGCAGGTGACGATCAGGTCCACCAGATTGTCCAGCGCCACCAAGCTGCGACGGTTGCGCGTCACGGCCCCCAAAGGCAGTGGCATGCCACGGAACAGCCAGAGCATCATGGCTGCGAAATTGGCCCGCACCCCCGGCCCATAGACCAACGGCGGGCGGATGATGACTACCGCCATGCCGGTTTGTGCCGCTATTTCTCGCAGCCCCTGCTCCGCCTCCCATTTGGACATGCCGTAGGCGTCTTGCGGCGCGGGGGCATCATCCGCATGAAACTGCTCCCTCGCCACCGTCGCCTCCCCATTGACCTTGACCGAGCTGAGAAAGACAAAACGCTTCACGCCAGCCGCCGCCGCTTGCCGCGCCAGGTTCAGCGTGCCCTCCACGTTCACGCGTCGGTATTCAGCCAGGGCGTCCGTCGCGGCGTCTTGCATCACGTGCACGCGGGCGGCGGTGTGCACCACCGCATCCACGCCATCCAGCGCCGCGCGCCAGTCCTGCGCCGCGCCTAGTTCACCGACGGACACGCCTTGCGCACTGGTCGGCAGAGAGGGCGCGCCATGCCGATAAGCACCCCGCACGGCCTGGCCTGCTCCGTCCAGGCGATGCAGAACGGCAGAACCCACGAAACCGGAGGCGCCGGTGACCAGTATCACGGCCGTCTCCCAGCCGCCATCCCGGTCGCGGCCAGCTCGAGCAGCCAGCCCTCGAGGCGGTCCAACAGCAGCCGACGCTCGAACTCGCGGGCGTACAAGGCCCGGCCACGTTCCCCCATGGCCTGGCGTTGGGCCGCGCTCATGCTGGCCAGACGCAGCACCGCTTGCGCAAGGCCGGCAGCATCGCCCGCCGCGCAGGTCAGGCCGGCCTCGGCATCGGCCAACAATTCGGCCCCTTCACCATTGAGCATAGCAATCACCGGCGTCCCGGCCGCTAGGTAGGACTGCAACTTGCCTGGAATGGTCAACGCAAAAATCGGCTCATCCTTCAGGCTGACCAGCAAGGCGTCGGCATGGCGAAAGAACGACGGCATGCGTTCAACAGGGTAGCGCCCTAGCAACCGGACGCTGCGCCCCAAATCCCGCGCGGCAATCTCGCGAGCCACCCAGGCACTCATGCGACCGTCCCCCACCACCAGCCAGCGAATGCTGGTGTGATCCTTGAGCGACTCGGCTGCCGCCAGGATCGCCGGGAAATCCTGGGCTTCGCCGATGTTGCCGGCGAACATGACGGAGAAACTGTCTGCGGCGGGCGCCACTTCCCGCGCCGGTTCGGCGGCAGTGCCATCGAACACCGATTCGGCCCAACTCGGGAAATACTCGATGCGCCGCTCTGCCCCCGCGTAGTACCGGATCGGGGCCATGAAGCTTCTGGACTGGGCCAGGATCAGGTCGCAACGCTGGTAAATGGCGCTCACCAACCTGCCAACCAGCTTCAGCATCCACCCTGACTTCACGACGCCCACCGCCCTCAAAGTTTCAGGCCAAAGGTCGAGCACCCAGAAAGCCATCGGAGCCCGTTTGACGGCGCGCATCACCGCGCCCGGAATACCCACCGTGACCGGCGATGGTTCATAGACCAGGATCGCATCGAACGCGCGTCCGCGCAACTTCCACAGACCGACAAGGGCGGCGCTGATCGCGAATGACAGATAGTTCAGCATCAGCCGCATGCCCCCACGACCGCGCGGCACCATGGGCACGCGCACGATACGCGCGCCTTCATGCGTCGCGTACCGCTCCGGATGGCGGCGATAGGCCGCGTCCACCACACCGGTAGGGTA